>JBDIWM010000083.1 GCA_039638595.1 Atribacterota bacterium | reverse complement strand
GGGATACATGACGTATCCGCCTTTAGCAATGATGGAGAAAAACTGCATGCACTAACCTCCTACTATTCAGGGTGAGAAAATGGTTCAACGTAACTCCTCTATCCCCAAATTCATTCTTGGTTCCCTAAACCGGAGTTATCCAAATCGACCAGTCAGATAATCTTCGGTCTCTTTGCGTTGAGGATTGGTAAAAAGCTGGGCAGTGGGAGCAAACTCGATGAGTTTACCCAACAGTAAAAAGGCAGTAAAATCTGAGGCCCGTGCTGCTTCCTGCATATTATGCGTCACCAAAATAATGGTGTATCGTTCCCTTAATTTCTTAATCAGTTCCTCAATCCTGGCTGTGGCAATCGGATCGAGTGCCGAAGCAGGCTCATCCATGAGAAGGATTTCTGGCTCTACTGCAATAGCCCGAGCAATGCACAGCCGCTGTTGCTGCCCGCCAGAAAGCTCAAACGCCGAGGCATGAAGTCTGTCTATCACCTCATCCCAGAGCGCTGCTGCTTTTAAACTTTCTTCAACTCGCTCCTGGATTTTCTTTCGATCCTTCCAGCCCTGAATGCGCAATCCATACGCGACGTTTTCAAAGATGCTTTTGGGAAAAGGGTTGGGGCGCTGAAAAACCATTCCGATTCGCTGTCGCAACATCACCGGGTCGATACCGTCACCGTAAATATTTTGACCTTCAAAGAGAATCTCTCCCTGGATTCTCACGTTATCCAGAAGATCATTCATCCTATTAATACTACGAAGAAGCGTCGACTTTCCACAACCGGATGGTCCAATAATCGCCGTGACACTCCTCTCGGGAATATCCAGAGTGACGTCATAGAGAACCTGTTTCTCTCCAAAAGAAACACTCAGATTCCGAATTTTCAATCTAACCGAGTGCATCTCCACCATCGTTCACTTCCTCATCCCCCCAGACTCAATCAGAACTTTCAACGATCAGTACATCACAACAGGGTCGAAAAAGATGAAAAAGCTCGCAAATCGTCCCCTTTTAAAAATCACGGGACAACTCCATCACAACCTTGGATACTGACGAACTTTCTGCTCTCCATTCCCCTTCAATTAAACCAATCTTTGAACAGAAAATCAACTCACCCTTCCCGGAAGCTTCTTTTTGATGAATCCCTTTTTCAAGGATAATCCCTCACTGAGCATTGCCACAATTTCCTTGTTCGTGAAGCCTCTCTTTTCCAATGCTTCCACAAGTTTTGCCAGCGGCAAAGAAACACCTTCTTCTTTTTTCTTTCCTTCAATAATTAGGATAACTTCTCCTTTTACGGTCCGAGAGGAGACGTCAAGCAAGACTTCGTCAATCGTTCCGCGCTGAATTTCTTCATGGAATTTGGTGAGCTCCCGAAGCAGGACCACTTTCCTCGAATCTTCCACTACCGCCCGGATATCTTTGAGTGTTTCTCGAAGCCGGTGAGGCGCTTCGTAAATCACCACAGAGAAAGGAGCAAATAAACTCTTTTCCAGCAATCTTCTCCGCTCACTCCCTTTGCGGGGCAGAAAACCCAGGAAGGTAAAACCCGGATCCGGAAACGCGGCATAGACCACTCCCAGTAAAAGCGACGAAGGACCCGGGAGCACTTCGAAAACCACGCCTTTCTCCTGAAGAGTCCGAATGAGATCGCATCCAGGGTCCTGAATCCCAGGCATTCCGGCGTCAGAGACGAAGGCCAGATTCTTTCCAGACTCGAGGATTTCCATGATTCTTCTTGTTGCCGTAACCCTATTCTGGGAACGATAACTCATAAGGGGCTTCCGAATCTGATAATGAGTTAACAATTTCAGGGTGACGCGAGTATCCTCACACACGATCGTGTCAACTTGCCGCAAAACGTCCAGAACCCTTAAGGTAATATCCTTCAAGTTCCCCAGAGGAGTGGGGCAGAAGAAAATCCTGCCCCATCTTTCATGAGCAATCATTTCCGGCTATTTTTTCTCAGCCTTCAGGGGAACGAAGTAGGTTCGACCACCCCGATCAAGGAGCAAAAGCACAGTTTCTCCAGGTTGAATTCTGGAAAGCGCTCTTTCCCAATCAAAAAGCGTGGCAATCCTTCTCCGGTTGAGTTCCAGCACCACATCTCCCGGTCTCAACCCAGCCCGATCCGCAGGCCCACCGGCATCGATACCCACAATCACCACACCGCTTTCTCTTTTCAGAGCGTATTGGACTACAAGATCCGGGGTAATTTCCCGCACTTCCACTCCCAGAGTAACCGGGAGTTCCGGAGTCATACTCGTTGATTCCTCCTGGAGCTCACCCAGAGTTACTTCAACAACCACACTCTTTTTGTCTCTCCAGAGTTCCACCCTCACCGTATCCCCAGGGCGGTAGGACCGAACCGTTTGCTGGAGTCCAGATACACTCCGAATCTCCTTATCATCAATTTTGAGAACAATATCACCTCGCATAAGATTAGCTCGCTCTGCTGGGCTATCCGGCGCAATGTCTGATATTAGAGCTCCCTGAGGCTTTTCCAGCCCAAATTTTTCGGCAATTTCAGGGGTCACTTCCTGAATATAGACCCCCAGCCATGCCCTGGTCACCCTTCCTTTCGAAATCAACTGGTCCAGAATTGACTTGGCCATATTGATCGGCACGGCAAATCCAATCCCCTGAGCGTAGGGAAGAATAGCAGTATTAATCCCGATGACCTCCCCTTTGAGGTTGAGAAGTGGTCCACCACTGTTTCCAGGATTGATTGCTGCATCAGTCTGCAGGAAATTTTCATACTCTCTTCCTGAATCTCCCGCCGAAATCGGTCTTCCTTTGGCACTCAAGACACCAGTTGTTACCGTATGCGATAGACCATAAGGATTCCCAATCGCAATCACAAATTCTCCTACCCGGGCTGCGTCAGAGTCCCCTAAGGGAATGGTGGGCAAATTGGCGGCATCAATCTTCACCACTGCGATATCCGTAAGCGGATCCTTCCCAACCACTTTCCCATTGAATTGCTGTCCATTTTTGAAGGTTACTTTGATTTCTTCTGCTCCCTCAATGACGTGGTTATTAGTCAGGATATATCCATCAGAACGAAAAACAAAACCAGTTCCTAATCCCTTTACCGGCACTCTCCTTTCCTGGCCTCTCGGTGTATCACCAAAGAAATAGCGAAAGAACGGGTCGTCGAAAAATGGGGCTAAAGGCGAGCGGTAGACCTGAGTTCTCAAGGTATCGATGTTCACAACTGCCGGACTTACCCTTTCTACAATATCGGCCACAATACTGTCAGAAACCAGGGGAATTTCAGCAAAAGCCGACAGGTTTAAGAAGAGTAGACAATACACCACCAAAATGAAGCTCCAAATGGTTATCCTTCTCATGCTAACGACCTCCTTCTCTTTCTAACGACTTCAAGACTTGAGATCCGGTCTCCGGATCAAGGTTCCCGGTAAACGAGAATGAAAATCCCTCTTTCTCACCAACGAGAACGAAGCCCTCTTCTCCCTTTTTCCCCAAAAACAGCGGTCGAAAATCAAAAGAACGAGAAAACATCCGGGGATACACACCCTGAGAAATCGCGA
>JBDIWM010000082.1 GCA_039638595.1 Atribacterota bacterium | reverse complement strand
TCTGGAGAACGGAAGAAAAGACCGGTGGTTGCTTCCTGAAGGAATTCTTGTCGAAAAAAGGTGTAAATGAGCTGGTCGAGTTCATAAGGGGTGACGAGGCTCGCTTTGCATTCGATTTGGGGAAATTTTTCCCGAAGAAAGGTCTGTAAAGCCGTACTTTGTGGGGAGGGGGTGACAATTTCCAGGGAGTGATTTTCATAGCGAAGGGGAAAAAATTTAAAGCGCACCAGGTCAGAAGAAGCAAAGAGAGGAAGCACATTTGGGTCAACCATCTGGATGAGCCTGGATAGTTCTTCTCCCAAGTACATCAGGTCTTCTTTTTCTGCCAGAGCCTGATAGAGCTTGAAAGGGGAGAGAAAACCATGCGAAACCAGAATCTCTCCCAGGAGCGCCTTGCTTTCTTTTTGAATGGCTAAGGCTTCCTCCAATTGCTTTTGGGTGATCAGCCCTTTTTCAATCAGGATTTCACCTAAGCGTTTTTCCTTCATGGGTTCTTGGAACGAACCAGACGGTTATACAGGAGTCCGGACGCAAGGATGATGATACTGACAATGACAAGGAAAAGGAAGATTCGAAATCTGAGGAACCATTCTTGAAAGACGAACATAGCTGGTTTGGGAGGACTCACTGGTGGTCCACTCAGCACACTGGTAAAGCCATTTTTACTAAAAAGCGTAACATTTCCGATGAGCCGGCGCAAGGTTTTCTCTTCTTTGAAGGTGTTGAAAAAGTGTCGGGTAGCCTGGTCAAATTCCCCGTGGGTGGTAAAGAGAATCACTGGGTGGCCATTTTCCCAAAAAGTGGTGAGAATCCCCAGCGATTCGTTCGGGCCAAAACGCATGATGGTTTTTCCCTCGAAGGTATCTTTAAGCACCAGATCTTTTCCTTCGGAAATAAGAGGGGAGGATGGAAAGTTCGCGGACGGCGCGACGGCGATAAAGTAATCCCGGAGTACCCGGGATTCTTCTTCGCTGAAAGGGATGAAAAAGAAGGAAATCGTCTCACCCATGGCACGGCTATAGTGTTCCATGGCAAAGCGGAGGAAAGCGACAAGTTTATGGAAAGAGGGAAGGTTTTGGGTCTCCAGAAATTGGGCGTAACGGGAACACTCTTTTTGGAAAAGGACAAATGGCTGGAAAGGTTTTTGCCAGAGTCGGCTTTGGTATGAGGGTTGAGAAAGCAGAATTTTTGCTTCTTTGGGGGTTACGACGGTGATGTCAATGGGCCTACGGTCAATGGACCGTAACGTAGCCAGAATGATCGCTTCAATCTGGAGCTCGGAGAGAGTAGGTGTTTCTGGGAGCACTAAAAATCCCTGACCCCAAAAGAATGTGGGAACGTCGTTGAAGGTAAGAATGGGAGGTAAATACCCCTGTCCCCGGGGTTCAAGGTACGATTTGTTGCTGATTGAGGCTTCCAGAGGTTTCTCGCCCCGGCGGCAGTTGCCGATTTCCGGAAAGTAGGAGAACGAAAACTCCAGAGCATTTTCTCGCCGCAGAAGCTCTGGAGGCAGGAAAACAATCCGGGGGGTTCGTACCGTCACAGGGTTAGCATTCAGCTGCTCGGTGTATACCGATTCTCCATTCAAGCGTACTGTGAATGATGCATCTCCCTGAAAGTTGGTTTTCAGAGGAGAATGGGAGAGGTACAGGATGAGTTTGAGTTGCTGTGGTATCCCTCCGAGGTCAGCACTTGGGAAATAAAAGGTATTGGTGAGTGTGCCAATACCTCGAAAAAAGAGTTCATCAAGGTAAAGCCGACGTGGTGGTGAGGGGAATGGACCTTGAACGGTCGATATCTGTGCAGCAGGAAAAACCATGAGCTCGCTTTTCTCAACCAGGGCTTCCACACCTTGAGGGGTGAGAAAAAGGGTTTTTCCGTAAAGTTCAAAATCGTGTTGAGCACGTTCTTGCAAGAAAATGCGGCGATGGTCGGCAAGAAGGGATTGCCCTTCCTGAGCGATGCTGGTTTCAATGGTAAGAGGGGTATTCCGCAGAGAACGTCGCAAAAACGCATAGAGCTTCATGTAGGCTTTTTCCAGGTCTTTTGACCATTCGCCAGTAGGGAGGATGATTTCTATCCGTTTTTCTGGAAGGTTAAGGAAATCGGTTAAGGTGGCGATAGTGGTTTCCTGGCGAAAGAGGACGAATCGACTCTCCTTTTTCACAAAGCAGAAGAGATTTCCTGAGTTCAGGTCTTCACAGAGGTTGTCACTGATGAAAAGATACGGTTCGATGTCAATGCGATGTGGATTTTTTCCTGGAGAAAGCTCTTTGAGGGGGATAGAAAGCGTGCCACTTCGAAGAGAGGTGGTAAGGAGAAGATTCCCATCTCCACGCACGGTCAGCGAGGAAGAAGGGCTCAGGACCGAGGGAACCTCAATTTCCAGGTGAAGATAACTCTGTTCCCAGTTAATACCGGGAAAGTCTGGGAAATACAGGGTATGCGAGGGATGGCTTCCTTCTAGCTTCTGGTCGTTTTCCCAGCCGAGTTCAGCGAACGGAATTTCCTGCCACCGGAGTTCCTGGGCTTCCACGGTTGCCATAAAACAAAGCAAAAGGCAAAAGAACCAGAAAGGCGAGAGAGTCTTTCTCATGGTGTTTCCTCCTCCATGGTGCACTCAAAATATTGCAAAATGCGCTTGAGATGCCGTATTGGTGGAATTTGAATGGGGTCTTCTTGATTTTTGAGTGCCAGAAAAAAACTGGTCCAGTCAGCCAAGGCCACAAGACTCATGGTGCGGGTAAGAAACGAACTTCCCTGAGAGAAAACTTCTTCAACCGGAAAATGGCAGGACTTGAGGTATCGAACCAGAACCCGCACCATGGTTTGAATCATAGGAAGTTCTTCTCGGTCACGGAGAATCAGAAATACCCAGGGAATTCCCTCTGGGTGGCGTAAACCTACGATTTCGTTGTGCATGATTTCGGGGATAACGCCATAGAGGGCCATATTTTTGGCGTTTTCGTTGAGCTGGGTTTTGAAGCGATACGCGACAATATCGGTGAAGTTCTGGGTACCATAGATAACTGGTAATCTCCTTTCGAATAGGGTTGCGAGGTAGTATGGAGTGGTCATGTTTTCCAAGGTGTTGTAGTGGGGGAGGAGGTCGTGAAGGAGAGTAAGGGCTTCGTCCACCTCGGTTTGAAGGGATACTTCTGGAAAAAGATTTTCAAAAAGCCCCAGAAGGTTTCCCAGAAGATATCCCAAAGCGAAACGGGGCTGGAAACCTTTGGGAAGCAATAAAACTGATTCCTGAGGGAAGAGGGTCTGGAGTTCCCCACCCGAAGTGAGAGTGATGGTGGGAAGATTCCTTTTTCGGGCTGCGTGTGCGACTCCCAGTATTTCTTTGGTGTTTCCAGAGTAGCTGGAAAGGATAAGAAGCGTGCCGTGGTTCACAAAATGGGGGAGAGGAGGACTGGAGATAATTTCGAAGGGAACCGGAAGGCGATTACGCAGAATGTGCTTGACTATCTGTCCTCCAATACCGGAACCACCAATCCCGGTAAAGACGATCTGCTGGATTTCCCGATAACGAGGTGAGAGGGGAACATTTTTTGCCTGGGCGTACCCTTCGGCAAGAT
>JBDIWM010000081.1 GCA_039638595.1 Atribacterota bacterium | reverse complement strand
TCCAAAGGCCAATCTGGGAGAGCAGAAAATTGAGCACTCCGTATTCAGTGTTGAGCATGAGCTTCCAGATCAGCGAGATAATGGTAGGAGTAATCACCATGGGAAGCATTAAAAGGGACATCCAGGCTCTTTTCCCCCGAAGATGTCGATGAAAAAGAAGCGCTACACCCAGACCAAGAATGAATTCGAAACTCACCGTGACCCCCATAAAGAGAAGGCTAATCCTCAGAGAGTGCCAGAAATCTTTGTCTTCGAAGAGAAGAAAGGAAAAATTGCGCAACCCCACAAAGGATTTTTGTTCCCATCCCATGGAGAGGTCATAATTGGTAAGACTCACATACCAGAGAAAAAGGGTGGGGAAAATGACGATAACAAAAAGCGTCAAAACCGATGGTAAAATAAAGAGATACCCTTCTTTGCCCTTTTTTGGCACTGTTTACCCACCCCTCATACCCCAACCGAAAAGGAGATTCCTTTTCGGTTGGGGTAAAAGTTACTCGGCCATGATTTTTTCCACTTCAACCTGGGCTTTGTCAAGCGCTTCCCTGGCACTCATCTGACCGGCGAGTACCGCTGACCCATAGTCACCAACCACCTCGAGAACCTTCATGTATTTCGGATGCGGTGGTATCCAGCTAATCCCAGCCTGAACCAGATTATTGGCCCGTTCAAGAGACGCAAGCTGGATGGGGAAAGTCCAGTTTTCGGCAACCAACTCTGGATCCTCGTACACCGACTGACGTACCGGGGTTCCCCCGTTTTTCACGTACGTCTTGGCGTTATAACGGCCAGTCATCCACACGATAAAAGCCCAAGCGGCCTCTTTCCTCTTGTCATCGATATCGCTGGAAATTCCGACATTCCAGCCAGCCAGGGCCCCATAGGCCCCTGCCGGACCCTGAGGAGGGGGCACAAACCCAACTTTATCTGCAACCTGGGATTTGGTGGGATCGATGACCCAGGGAGTGAGGGCAGTGGAATCAAACCACATAGCCGTCCTTCCTGAAGTAAACGCAGAAACCGCCTCCTCATGGGTGTACACCCCGATATCCGGTGGTCCCTGTTGCAGAAGGTCCACATAGTACTCGAGCGAAGCAACCGTTTTGGGGTCATTCACCAGCACCTTCCAGGTTTTTTGGTCCAAGAACTGACCACCTAACTGGTACATCACCGTCATCCAGCCTGAGCCAAAATGGATCCCTTTTTGTCCTCGCATGGCTACCCCATACAGGCCCTCTTCTTTTCCCTTAAAGAATTTGGCCAACGTCAAAAATTCTTCCATGGTCTCAGGCGGTTTCTGGCCGTACTTCTCAAAGAGGTCTTTCCGGTATCCAACGTAACGGGTTTCTCCGGCCACGGGGATACCATAGATAGTGCCCTGGTACTTCCCGATCCCATCCCGATAGGCCGGAAGGATATCCTCATAGTCAAACCATGCAGGGGTGAGGGCCGCGTTATCCAGAAGGGGCTTCAAATCGATCGCCACCCCACTTGGGGCATATTCGGCCATGTTAAAGGCGTCGATGAGGAGCACGTCGTAAACCGCGGTTTTGGCCTGGTGTTCGATGAGCAGCTTCTGTCTCAGATACCCCTCCTCGATGATGTCCCACCGGACTCGAATCCCGGTAAGCCGGGAGAACTCATCCACCATAGCCTGCATGGCATCGGTGGTTGGATGGGGACAGAAGGCACAGGTGATGGTCATTCCCCCAAGTTTTTCTTTGACGCTGTTAACCCAGTCACTGACCTCCGGCGGAAGTTCCGCTGCCAAAACACTCCAAACCACTCCAGTACCAACGAGCACCACCAAACTCAGGAACACGATCCAACGACGCATTGCCATTCCCCCCTTTTCATGGGTTTTTGATTTTCCGATAACCAGATGTCTCACAATCAATCCTCTCTTCTCACCTCCCTTTTCACAGGGCATACTCGACTTCCTGAGGCATCCGCTTCTCAGCCGAAACCAAAAGCGCCAGAATGACCGCGCTCACCCGATAACCATCCTCAAAAGTGGCCAGGAATTCCTCTCCGGTAGAAAGCTTTTCCACAAAGTCACGAATGCTTTCGTGGGCAAAGCCAGCTGGTTTCCCATAGAGGGTGGGCATGATGAGGAAATCGGGGTGGTCGCTCTTGGTTTCAAGATATCGCTCAAAGGCCTGGTTATTGGTCAAATCCATGTTGATCATGCCTTTACTACCCAAAACGTTGAGTTTGATATCATTCCAGTGCGGATGGGTATTGGGGATAATCCAGTTATTCTCAATCGTGGCAATAACCCCATTTTCAAATTCTAAAATACTCTGGTAGATATCCGCCACCGGAATGCCGAGTTTCACCAGGACCTTGGAGCTTGAAACCGAGTATACCCGTTTTACTTCGCTTCCCAAAAGGAAACGCAGGGTGTCCACGGTATGACTCCCCAAAAACCAGAGAATGGAGGAATTTTTAGCCCAGGAAAGCATTTGGGTGGGAACGTGGATAATGTCGTTAAGCCGATAGTACGCCGAAACTAGTTCCCCAAGTTCCCCACGCTGAATCATCGCCTGCGCAATCACCAAAGGTGGGTTGAAACGAGCATGGAAATCGACCATAACCCGGACTCTATCCTTCTTTCTCTGATAAGCACTCTTCATAGCCCGAAGGTCTTCCGGGGAGGTCGCCAGGGGTTTTTCCACAATGACGTGTTTTTCTGCTTCCATCGCCGCTATGAATGGTTCCCCATGGGCAAAATCAGGGGTGACAATCGCCACCGCTTCAACCTCGGGATCTTCAAGGAGCCTTCCAAAGTCCGTATACCACCGCTTTGCCCCATACCGCTTGGCAAGGGCTTGCGCTTTTTCCTCCACGATATCACTGACGGCCACAAGACAAGCCAGAGGATGCGTGGCATAAATCCGGGCATGCGCTTCGCCCCACAGTCCCGCCCCGATGATTCCAAACCCAATTTTTTCTCCCATTTTTCACCCTCCCAGAGGATAATTCATGGCAAAAAGGCGTTCCATCACCACCGCCTGGCCCCACAGCGCTTCTTCTTCCTCCCCAAGCAAACTCAGCTCGAGCGAAACCTTCTGAAAAATCGGGGTAAGAGCCTTTTTAGCTACAACCCGTACCACGAAATCCAAGAAAAAAGAAGGACTCACCCTGGGCAAGGCCCCGGCGAAAATCACCTTTTCTGGAGCGAGAATGTTCAGTAAAATAGCGGTCACTTCACCGACGACCACAAAAGCCTCCTCAAGAAGAGACCGTACCCGGGGATCATCCCGATGGTCACGCAGGAAACAAAAGGCATCGTGTTCGTTCTGATAAGGCTCTTTGAGCTTTTCCATGATGGCCGGAAAACCCACCACGGTTTCCGCGCATCCCCGCCTTCCACAGGAACAGAGGGTTTCCTGGGCCTGAGCCACCGGAATATGGCCTACCTCTCCTGCACCCAGGAGATTGCCCCGATAGATCTTTTCCCCAATCACAATACCCGCACCCAGGGTATCACCACAATGGAGACACACCAGGTTCCGACTCTCCAGGCCTTTCCCAAACCACGTTTCCCCCAAGGTTGCGGCAACAGTACGATTCTCCACAAACACAGGATAAGGAATACCACGCTGAACCATCTCTCCAAATGGAACATCCCGCCATTGAAAATGGGCCGAGTACTCAATTCGTCCCCTCAGGTGGTCCACAATGCCAGGAAGACCAATCCCCACACCAAGGATAGTCGAAAAGGGCGCAAGGCTCCGAATCAGTTCCAAAACCCGCTGCACTGCATATTCTGGAGTTTTTTGCGAGAGAAAATCCTGTTCCCTCCCTATGACCTTCCCTCTTAAACTCAACAGGGCCGCATCGATTTCGCCAGTGTCCTTGAGGAGGATACTCACCACTTTGGGACCCTCGGGATTGATGGATAGAAGCTCCGCTTTCCTCCCCGAAGGAGCATTCTGACTCAAGCCGGATACCATAACCAATCCGTCATCTTCAAGACTCTGGATAATCCCAGAAACGGTGGATTTACTGAAGCCAAAAACCCGGCTTATTTCTGGCCGGGAGGTGTATTGCCTTTTCCATATGAAGCGAAACACCATGCGCCGGTGCAGGGAATTCACCCTGGAACTGGTGAGCCCGTACACGGTATACCTCCAGTTCGTTCGTTCTCCGAACGAAATTAGTGTAGCAAAAAAGCGCTCCCCTGTCAATGGAGGCAAGTCCTCTGCGAAAAAAGAAGAAAGAAACCACTAATGGAGGGTGCCGGCTCAAACCAGATGTGGCGACCACGCACAACAATCAACTCGCCGTTGAAAAAACCACAAGCTGAGAGCTCAAAAAGGCGAGGCGGGTGTATCGGGTCGTAAGGGTTTGAAAGGCGATGTCCCTCAGGGTACACCGCGTGGCTAGCTCAAACCAAAAACCAGCGCTATCGGATTATTCCTCAGGAAATACCCGCTGATACGGTTCCTCTTGACACAAGGGATACCCCAAAGTAAGATGAAATAAATCTGCGATTTTAGGGAGGGGTTAATGGTGTTTTCCTTTGCGTTTCGCTCTATTCGAGGTAAGCTGTACCTGCAGATTCTTCTTCCGGTGGTGGCGGTGCTTGCGGGCGTAGTCCTCTGGCAGAATTTCACGAATCGCGAGAAAGCCTAT
>JBDIWM010000080.1 GCA_039638595.1 Atribacterota bacterium | reverse complement strand
ATTCTTCATCAGGTCGTAGAAGAGAAAAAGTGACAAACACCCTATCAGGGCGTTCAGAAATCGCACCGAAAAGACGTTCAGGCCAAAAAGTCGGATAAAGGGCATGGACAGATATGCGTAGAGGGCATTTTGCCCACTCCCCCAGGAAACGAAGTGAACTGGATTATGGAAACCATTCCGGTCGATTCCGTAGTGTAGCAAGGCCCAGGCATCGTACCCGATGGAGGCTTCATCCTGATTCAATCCCGGTGGGATAACCCCTAAGAGAAAAAACCGCACAAATATCTCCAGGGCAAAAATACCAGCAAGGAGCCATCCTCTTCGATTTTTAAGGTTCCCGATGGTGATTTTCACGGTGTCCTCCCCTTCACGGGGAATGTAGCACATTACCTTGGTGTGTAGCAATTGCATCCCAAAGAGCGTATAATGGAATCATGAAAAAAGTTTGGAAAATCCTTCTTCTTGTTCTATTAATTCTTATGGCCCTTTTTGGTATCTTCTGGGGATACCTCACCTATGGACTTTACGAAACGCAGAACTTGACCCTCAACGCGATCGACCTTTCTACCATTGAGGACGGTGTATATCGGGGAAAATATGTGAAGGGGCGGTTTACCTGTGAGGTGGAGGTAAGGGTCGAGGACCATGCCATTGTGGATATGCAGCTAGTTTCTTCCTCCCGAATTTCCATCCCGACTGTTTACCAAGAACTCGTCATGCGCCTCAAAAAAGCCAGCGCTTTGCCAGTGGATACTGTGAGTGGCGCTACCGTATCAAGTAAGGCCTTTCTCAAAGCGGTGGAAAACGCCCTGAGGAAGTGATGCATTCTATATAAATCCTCTGGTTTTACCCATATGCTCCCGGTACTCTTCATCAAAGAACCCTAAGAACTTCCGCTCCTCCAGGGACACCCGGTAAAGGAAACCGAGGAGAGGCAAAAATGCTGTCCCCCAAGGGCTAAAATTTCCCCGGTGTGGCTCGTGTGGCGTACAAAACGGTAGATGCCTTTCTGCAAAAGCTGTGGTTTTCCACCAGAGCAATATCCGGGATGCAGTGCTTGTCCAAAGTGAGGATGGGGACGAAGCGTAGCACAATTCCCGTCAGCATGAATAGAACTCCAACCTGCTTTGTGGAGCCAAAGCTGGCTCTCTCTTTCCAGACCTCTCGAAAATCTTGAGGGGGATGGCAAAGATTGTACACTTCCAATGCACACCACCACGAGTTTGCTTCAGCGATCGACAATTTGCTGGGAATTTCGGCTTTTCAATAAGAGTATGTAAAGGTCTCACAAAGGCATTTTCACGATGCATCCTTCTCTTCCCCGGTAATTTTTCCCATGATGGTTTCAAGAAGCGCTCGAGCGAGGAGCATTGCTTCTTCGGCTTCCTTTGGGTCGGTATAGAAACGGGAAGGAACCCCACCCGGAAGGCTGTTCGGATAACGTGTTGGGATATGGTACTGGTCGAGTTTCAGAGATACGCCTTGCGCGCTTTTTCGGCTGCCTGTTGGAAATGGAAAAGGGCAAGGTAGAAACGTCCTCTCTGGCGAAGGAACTCAGCGTCGTCGAACTCATCCTGAGCTTGCGTGAGCCATCGCAGGGCTTCTTCACGAGGGGTTTTTCTTATAAATCACCTTTCCTGATCGAAGTATTTCCTGCAAGAACGCACTCTCCGGAAGCATTCTTTCAAAGTCGTCCTGAGAGTAAATCACAATATCGGTGGCTATTTTCCGCTCAACGTGCTGATAAATCTGGTCCATCCACGCTTTGCTTGTTTGTGAGGATGGCATAATCACGAGAAGGTCAAGGTCGCTCTGGGAATCAACAATCCCGTATGCCAGAGAACCAAAGAGGACAATCTTCAAGGCACCCCATTTTCGCAGTTGAGTGGTTATTCGCTTCAGGGCATCCTGGAGCTTCTCTTCTCGAGCCCTCTTTTTGGCTACAATTTCTTCGAGTTTCATGAAAATAGTGTATCTTTGGGATCTTCTGTGCCTCAGCAAAACCCTTGAGCCTCCCTTCCGTTTCCCTCTCCACCCCCTCCCGGTGGACCTTCGGGAAGAACCCATCCGGATAGATAAAGGCATCTTTTCAGGCAGGGGGCATTGCCGAAAAGCTTTAGCCTCTCCAGATCTAGTCGGTGATAGGAGTGAGAGTATCTCGGTCATCGTTTTTCTTGTTGCTTCCTTCAGGATGGACTGAGGGGTATTCCTGGTCCATGGGGTACTTCATTCATGCACAAACCCTTCCACAAAATTCCTTACACTATCACTTTGAGCCTTATTGAGGTCGTGTCCAGTCAGAATAGGGGCCCCTTACCTCAAGGCATGCTTTCATGACATCAATTGTCGCGATACTACAGGATTTTTCCTGTGGAGGAAAATCCCTCACAGGAAAGCATACTTCACCGTGAGGTAGAGGAAGCTCAAAGAAAAAAAGAGAAACATGAGCATGCCAACGTCGTTGAAAGAGAGATCCAGAGTCCGTATCCTTTCGAGGACTTTCGATTGCCCGATTGTCCGCACGACGAGAAAGCCTCCAAGAAGGCTTGCAAGAAAAATGCCCCCCTTTTGGAGGTAGGAGAGGGGGTCAAGGGGTAACTGCTTGCCAAAGAAAAAGATAGTCAATTCCCGGGCGAATAGGCCGCCAAAAAGAGAAAGAAAACCCATTACCAAAACAGTACTGTGCTGCATGGTGGGAAGAGAGGGAGAAGAGGGCATTGGGTGAATTTGAGGACCGAAGAGGATGGCGCTATAGCGAATAAAACAGGTGATGGTCCCAAGGTTGGCCACGAAAAAAGCCAAAGTGGTAAGGGCATCTTTTGCACCGTAAGCTATCCAGTACTTGGACATACTTCCGCTAAAGAAGGGGGCACCGGTGATTCCCAAGATAGCAAGGATTGTTGCTGCAGCCACAAGAGGCATGCGCCTTCCGACTCCTCTAATTTTCTCAATGTCTCTTGTGCCATAGGTTTCAGTAATAATACCGGCAGAGAGGAAGAGGGTGGATTTAAAAACGGCATGGTTAAGGATATGGTAAACCGCACCCCAGAAGGCAAGCTCATGGTCCATATTGAGACCCATGGTGATGAGTCCCAACTGAGAAACGGTGGAGTAGGCTAAAATGAGCTTGATATCCTTTTGAGAAAGGGCCAATAAAGCGCCAAAAAAGGCCGTGAGCCATCCCAAAAAGAGAAAGAACTCTGTTATCTCCAAAAATGGATCGAAAACATTTCTGATTCTGAAAAAGAGGTATAAACTGTTTTTGACAAAGAGGCCGGAAAGGAGGGCCGATACCGTTGAGGGGGCACTGGGGGTGGCGTGGGCTCGGGGAAGCCAGCTAAAAAGGGGGAGAATAGCAGTCTTCAGACTTAAAGCGGTAAGGAAAAAGGCATAAGGGAGGATTAAGCTCCGTGTGCTGGAAAGAAGGGCCATTTGGTCCTTGGCTAGGGCAAAGTCTAAAACTCCAAGCATCCGGTAGAGAATTGCCACTCCAAAGAGGAAAAAAACCATGGCGGTGAGATTGGTGAGAAGATAGAGCATGCCATCATAAATGGACTGCTTGTCCTTTTGGAACATAATGAGGATACTCACTATAATGGTCGATACTTCATAGAGGACGAAGACGTTAAAAAAATCGTGGGTAAGGAAGATACCAATGATTAAGCCCTGCAGGGTGCAAAAGAGCATTAAAAAAAGCCGATTGGCATGTCCACTCCGATAGTCAAAAACGAAGAGGAAGAAAAAGAGAATCGTGGTGAGAATCACGAATACGGCAGAGACGAGGTCCCATTTGAGGGCAATGCCGATGACTCTACTCCATCCGCCAAAGCACTCTATGGATAAAGGAATCTCTAAGAGCCTCAGTTTCACAAAGTTATAAAAGGAAGCAAAGACAAGACCAAGCTGGAATGCGAGAACGCTTTGTTTGGCATACGTGCTGTTGAGAAGGAAAAGTAGAACTCCAAATATAATAGGGGTGAGGACGAAAACGTGTCCGGGAATCATCCGTCTTCTTCAATCCTCTTTTTCATGACCTCTTTCCATTCATCAGTACCATACTTGTAGCGGAGATGGATGTACATCACGAGTGCCACCGCCGTTGAGGCAATACCGATAACGATCGCAGTGATCATGAGTGCTTGAGGAAGGGGGTCAACCATCTGCTCGGGCAAGACATCCCCAATCGGGGGAAGCATTCCCTCCCGAAACCCACCAGCGATAAAATAGAGGATAACTGCTGTTTCCATGATGACCAAAGCAATGATGGACTTGATTGCGTTTCTTTTGACCACTAAAGCATAGAGACCGATGAAGAAAATCACAAAGCTCACTTCATCAACCACTGTGAAATCGCTCCTCTGTGCCTTTTTCCTTCCCCTCATGGAACATGAAGCGGAAAAAGAGGATTGCTAAACCACAACAGACCTTGAAACCGATAAGAATATTCATGAGAACAAGGTACGAAACCATAAAACTATCGCCAATAACTCCTCGCAAAAGAAAGAGCATTGGAGAAACTACGATTCCTAAGAAAAAAGTCTTTTCAAGGATTTGGAGGGTAACGATATCGATATCAAAGAGTGGTCGAGCAAGGTAGCGGGTTATGAAAACTGTAGCTAAGATTGCCCCTCCCTGAAATCCTCCCCCGGGGGTGAGGTGACCGTTCACGATGATGTAAAAACCGTAAAGGAGGATAAAAGGGTAGAGCAAACCGATCATACGCGTTACAATCTCAGATTGAGGGTGAGGGGTTACTCTTTTTTCTGGTTCTCCCATTCCTCTTCCCTCCAAGAGAAATAGATC
>JBDIWM010000079.1 GCA_039638595.1 Atribacterota bacterium | reverse complement strand
AGAACACACCGAGCAATAAAAAAAGGGCGAACCTGATTTTTTACCTGGTTCGCCCTTTAAAGAAACGGAGCCAGTCAGGTGTGGACCATTCTTTCCAGATTCTGCAATCGCTCCTCTAAAATAAGAGGAATAACCGATGGTATCTCCTTGGGGTATTCGATTCCTCGATCGAAAACTTGATGACAGAAATCAGTAAGGTGGAAATATTCAGTGAGATTACGAATCGCCTCTTCGACATCAAAGGGTTTGCAAGAGAAAATGTCCACACTCACATAACCTTGAGCCGGAAAAGTATGAATGCTGATGTGGCTCTCAGCAATGATCACAATGCCAGAAATGCCCCCTTCTTGTGGTGAGCCCCCCTGATACTGAAAAACATATGGAGCGGTGACCTTGGTCATCCCCATGTGGACAGGAAAGCTATCCAGAAAATTTCGAATCCGATCCAAGTTCCCAATGGCATTCGTATCCTGGGTGTACCCGTCAAGAACCAGGTGCACTCCAATTTCAAGTATTTTCTCCATAGTTATCCCTCCCTTCACAAGGATTGAAATCGAAATTTATAGAGCAAAAACGATGGTCACGGTAGGTACCTACCGTGACCATCAAGTATTTAATTCAACCCACAACTCCTTTAAATATAATTAGCGCTCCCCCTTTCAGACCCGGTATAACCGGCTCAAAGACGAGAGACACTCCCCATAGGGAAAGGGTAATTCCCTTTTTGGGTGTTTCTGGAGGGAAAAACTACGACACTCAGTTGCTGCTGAGGTCTTTTGCGACCCTCTTCCACCCCCTTACGTATTCGCAGTTATTATATAATTTGTTCCCCCAATGTCAATGACCTAGAAAAAATTTTTTGATCCCAGGGAAATTGTGCTAATCTTGTCAAACCATCCTCCTTCTGTTAGAATTAGCGTTGTTTTTTGAATACCGAAAGGAATCATAAGAGGTGAAAGAATGCCAAACACGAAATCTGCATGGAAAAATCTACGTAAAAGCGAAAAGAGGAGATTGCGTAATAAAAGCGTAAAATCAAGTGCAAAGACATATGTGAAAAGATTCTTGGAACTCGTGAACAGCGGAAAAACCGAAGAAGCCAGGGCTTTCTTGAGCGAAGTAGCCAAAAAAGTTGACATGGCTGTTAGCAAAGGTGTTTTTCACAAAAACAAAGCAGCGCGGATTAAATCAAGGCTTGCTCGGCGGTTGAATCGGACCACGATTCACTCATAATTTCCCCTATAATCCGGGTTAATGTAATTCTGGGATCCACACTTTGGGTTTTAATTAGCCTGTCTGCGGTGCGCAAAAGAGCAAAGGTTCGGCGTACTTCAGAGAGGCTATATTTTTCTTTCATAGTGATGACCTTTTCCGCTTCAAAAGGGTGAAGGTCTTTCCCCTGCCATACATCGCGGGTCATACCCTCTCCTTCATAGCATTGTAAAAGAAGCCTAAAACGACGAGCAATTTGAGCAATAAGCCATGAAACTGAAAAGTCAAGTCGCCAGAGCATTTGCAGATAATGGAAGGTTTTGGTCTCCTCCCGCTTTCCCAGAGCATCGAGAAATCGAAAGAGTACTACCTTTTCTTCTCGCTCAAAGAACCATTCGACTTCTTCTTCAGTAACATCCTTTCGCCCGGTAAAACATGAAAAGAAATATTCAAGATCGCTCCTTCCCAAATTATAAGTTCCCAGAAAGCGCAACAGTTTCTCTTCTGCCACCTTATCGAGAGAAACGCCAAACTTCTGGGCCATGGACGACCAAAATTTCTTGAGGATCATTTCATCAGGCTTTACCACAACACAGGATACATCGTTCCACTTCTGTTCTTCCATCTTTCGAGGGATAAAAAGAAAGAAAAAGGGCGTTGACGCTAAGGTATCTTTCATTTTTAGAATGGCTCTTTCTGGAATCCCCCAGAGTACAAACAGGATCGCCTCTGGAAAAAGAGAGGGAACCAGAAATGACTCTACCACATACTTCCACTCTTCCTCGTTTTCCACTTCCACCACACGCTGTACCTTGAGTTTCCTGACGATAAAAGGAAGATACCAGTCTTCAAAAAGTTTTCTGCCTATGCGAAGCTCAAAAAGAAAAAACCGGGAAGAAAGATCGTGCTCGTACCACTTTTTAAAGGTTTCTTTTCCCAATTCCTCGTACCCTCCATTTGCCCAAAAAGGGATAGATTCGTATGGCTCCGTCTTGTTGCGTAATCAAGGAACGCCATCCGGCTTTTTGCACCATTTCCAGAGTTCTTCTATCCGGATGACCGTACTCATTCTCTCCACAGGAGATTATAACCGTATGACACCCAGTGCGGGAAAGAAGTTCAGCAAGGTTGGGATAATACTTCCCATGATGAGGAAGAATCACCACTTCTGCCGTAATGCTTTTCCCGCAACGTAAAAGCTCATCGATTCCCCTCTCTTCGATATCTCCAGTCACTAAAATCCTCATATCAGGAAAAACAACAAGATACACGAGAGCCTGGTCGTTCTCCGTTTCACCTCTTATTGGGAACACTTGGACTGTTACTTGGTCAGTCAATTGAAAGCGAGTCGGCCATTTGATCGGCACAAAAGGAATACCTCCTTTCTCCAAGTTTTCCGGCGCAAAAAGAGATAATCGGGAAGAAGAAGTAAAAACATCCAACCCCGCTACATGGTCTTTATGCCAGTGGGTGAGAAAAATATTCCGGATCTCTCGAATATCCCTATACCACAAAAATCGCTTTAGAATCGTCTCTCCTACCAGATTATATCCCCGGATCACACCTCCCAGGTCAATAAAGGAAATCGTTTGCTTTTCCACAATGCCACAGGCCAGACCCTGTCCCACATCGAAAACCCAGAATTCTCGGGCGGGCAAGAGAAGAAAAGGCGTTACTGAAATGGGGAAAAGGAGCAAAAAACATAGGGCTTTCGTCCTCTTTGCTTTCAAAATGGATCCCAGAGTCACCACCAGAACCCCCGTAAAAACCCACACACCCCAAACAAGATCCCCAGAGCGAGAAAAATCGAGAAAAAAATGAGGTAAACGAGTAGTAAAAAACTGCGTCAAGAAAAGAATGTTCCGCAAAAGGAATCGCAATACTATTGCCACTCCACGACGGATCGGGAAAAACCAGATGAAAGGAGTTCCCCAGAAGGCAAGAAAAAGAACCCCTTCGGTAAGAGGAAGAAGAATGATGTTTCCCAGTAAAAAAAGGGAAGAAAAAGAAAAACGATGTATCATGAGGAACGGAAGCGAAGTGGAATATACTGCGAGCCCCAGCAGCAAATTTTCCCTGATTATGGTTTGAATAAAACCGTGTCTTTGCCCCTCTCCTTCCAGAAGACGCAATACCACCACCAACCCCCAGGTTGAAGCAAAAGAAAGCTGCGCTCCTCCGTTAAGCAGCATCTCCGGCTGGATCACCATCATGGAAAGAAAGGCCGCCCAGAAAATCCCCCCGGATGGCACCTTCCTGCCAAACCATTTGCCCAGAAGATAGAAACTGAGCATAAGAAAGGACCGAAACGCCGAAGGAACCAGGCTACAGAAAAGAAGATAGAGAAAGGAAAAAACAATTAAAAGGAAGGCAGAAAATGGTCTTAAAATCAAAAATTGCTTAAGGACTAAGAGCGTCATCCCACCCAAAAGCGTCAGATGGAATCCCGAAACACAAAAAAGGTGATATACTCCCATATGTTCGAAAGAGTCCTTTTGGTGAAAAAATTGCGTGTCCTTTTCCCCCAAAAAGAGTGCCGCGAAAAGCGATGCTTCGTTCCCGATTTGTTCCTGCCAAAGAGAAAGAAGTCTCTGTTTTCTCTCTTCGACCCAATGTAAGAGGGTAAACCACAAGGAATGCCCAGAAACAGCCCGAAAGTCTTTCACCTCTAAGTATCCAACCACCCTCTTTTTCCACCACTGTAAGCGCTGATCTACTCCACCGGGATTGACACAGGAAACAAATTTCCGGAAAACCCCACTAAAAACCCCCCGGGAATAACCGAGGTGCGTAAATCCTTTCCCTCGCAAGAGAACCGAAGGAGAATAAACGGGAAATCCTTCAATCCGGGTAAGAAAGTATTTTCCATCTCTTTCAATGACATAGCCAGTAAGAGATACAGGTTTCTTATCCCAGGAACGGAAATACGATACTGGATAATCCAGACTCCAGAAATGAATGCCAACCCCAACCAAAACCCAAAAAGCGAGAAAAAACCAAAAAAAACAAAGACCCCGATAAGAGAATATTTGCAAACCAAAGAAAATAACCACCAGAACGAACCACAAAGGAAAGGATAAACAGAAGACGTGCTGAAGAGTAAATCCTCCCAAAAGCGAAACACTGACCAGAAAGAGAGGATAACGTAAGAAGAGTAGACTTGTTGTTTTAGATCCTGTACGGTGAAGCATACCCAAAGGGGAGGCAATTACCTCCCCCAGCTATTATCCAGTCACTTTAGCAAAGCGAGCTTTCAATTCCTCTTCAGTGAGGTTAGCAACCTGGGCAAGCTTTTGCAACATCTTTTGGTCCTCAAGGTCCTTCTTTTCCAAACGAATCATGAAAGACCGCGCCACCTGATAATGGTAAGAGCTGGTGTCAACTGTTCGGACCTTTGTCCTTCCGGTCTGAGGATCCATAATCTGGTCAAAGGGAATAGGATTCAACTTCCCATCCAGGATACTGATGAGCGCACCTTCTTTCTCCACCTCCGCGGGATAGTCCTCACCGAGAAGATACCGGACCGCTCCGTAACCCAACTCACGAGTGTATGCCATATCAAAGGCTACCGGTGCCGCACAGCGTAACTCATACCCTATATCCTTGGTGACGATGGTGA
>JBDIWM010000078.1 GCA_039638595.1 Atribacterota bacterium | reverse complement strand
CCGTGGTGGGTTCATCCATGATAATCAGGCGAGCATCGTGCAAGAGCGCCCGGGAAATAGCAATCAATTGTCGATCAGCCACAGAGAGTTCTTCTACTCGACGGTGCAGGTCAATCTTGACATTGATGCTTGCTAACGCTTCACGTGCAACTCCATCAATCTCTTTCCAGCTCACCAGACGCTGCTTTTTCTCGAGTAAATAGTTGAAAGCAATATTTTCCGCAGCACTCAAATTGGGAAAAAGAGAGAAATCCTGATAGATTACCTGAATACCTTCTCGAATGGAATCAATCGGGTGCAGTCTGGGGAAATTTTTACCATTAATAATAATTTCTCCTTCATCGGGTACTTCGGCCCCAGACATAATTTTGATAAGGGTTGACTTTCCCGAACCGTTTTCTCCCACCAAACAACGGATTTCCGCTCGATGAATCGCAAGGTTAACCTTCTTGAGAGCCTGAATCCCGGCAAACGCTTTACTGACATTCTTAACCACCAAAAATTCATCATCCATAACCAAGCGGGCTCCCTCCTGTAAATTATTCCTGCTTCTTTCATTCAGGCTAGCAACACACCCGTTGCTAGCCTGAATGCACCTGAAACAATTAGAAATTATACTGATCCATATTGTCTTTGGTCACAAAGACCCACGCTTCGCCGTAGAGCACACGGCCATCCTGGCGAAGCTTGGTATAGCCGGGAACCCCTAAATCCAGACCATCACCAACTTCTTGACCTTCCAGCACCATAACCGCTAATTTATTCATGGCATACCCTGCGTCAGCCGGATCCCAGAAACCAATCATCTTGATGGCGCCACTTTCCAGATACTGTCCAGAAAGGGAAACGAGGCTCGGCCCAATAACAGCGATCTGATCCTGCAGTCCAGCTTCTTCCACCGCCAGACCACATCCAGGCGCTGCGGTAGATGCCGAAGTCCGTACACCCTTCAGATTGGGATAGGTACGCAGGAGCTCCTTCATGTTTTCGTAAGCCCGAGTCTGATCGTCGTAATCTTCAAGGGGAGTTTCGGTGACTAGCTTCATGTTGGGGTACTTTTCTTTCTGACGCTCCACACTACCAGTAATCCACTCCATATGGGTTTTGGAGGTAAGGCTTCCCACCATGGTAGCATATTCGCCCTCTCCGCCCATGTACTCGGCCAGGTAATCCATCAATTTTGCTCCAAAAGCCAGGTTATCAAAGGCTTCAAGGTCCCAGTGAGCATTCTGGATATTGGACGCTTCATGAGTAATAACGACAATTCCTTCGTCCATGGCTCTCTTCAAGACCGGCTCCACCGCTTCGGGAGAAAAGGGAACCACACAAATCGCATCGACACCCTGAGCAATCAAGTCCTCAATAATCTGAACTTGCAGCGCTGCATCTGCCTTAGGAGGACCAACCAGGAAGGCTTCATGACCAGTATCTTCGGCAAACTTCTTGACACCCTCGCGCATCCGTTCAAACCAAGCGATGCCATCTAATTTTACCACAGTCGCAATCGTGTACTTCTTAGCCATCGCTGGAACCGCCAGAACCACCATCAATAAAGCAACTACAAAAAGCAGGAAAAAGAACTTTTTTATATCTAACCTTCTCACTGTGTTTGTTCATTCTCGCCACAATACCCAGTGACCCCAACACGAAAGTGCTTTCCCGAAAAACGGTAGTCCGATCCCGAAAACCACAAATTTCTGATTGGTATCCTCCGCGCTCACCTCCTTTTCTCCACAGGCATGAATTTTGTTATAGTACCTTTGCTCATTTTATCAAATCGTCGTCTCCTGTCAACACACCAGTCTTTTTCCAAAAACCGCAAAATAAGCCCTTCAGGTTAAAACGAAGCGAACGTCGCAGCCATGGCGCAAAATCAGGGAAACACCGCTAACTGCTTGAATCTGGTAACGGCATCAAAAAATTTGTGCTGGGAAAACAACGCTGTCCCTACCACCACAATTTCTACTCCAGCCTGCGTTACCAGAGCCGCGTTTTCGAAGTTAATTCCCCCATCAACTCCCATTGGTATGGAATATCCCCATTCCGTCATTTTTCTTCTGGCCAGGTTAATTTTATCCACCACATTCTCTTCAAATTCCTGACCACCAAATCCTGGTTCAACGCTCATAAAGAGTACATAATCAACGTATGCTGCCAGGTACTGCAATTCCTCGAACCTGCCACAGGGATTGATAGCAATCCCCACTTTTTTCCCAAAGCTTTTTTCCCAAAGCTACGAATTTCCTTTAAAGTCCTGATGGGATGGCGAACGGTATCAAGTTGCACAATGAGGACATCAGCCCCAGCTTCAGCGAATATGGAGGTGTACTGCTCAGGATTCTCAATTTCAAGATGAACCTCAAATGGTAACGCGGTGATTTTCCGTAAATCTCGAACGGTTTTAGGACTAAAAGCGAAATTTTTCACATAGTGACCATCCATCACGTCCAGGTGAATTAAGTCCACACCTGCCTTTTCCAGATTGACCACTGTTTCTCCCAAATAGGCTTCGTCGCACGCTAAAAGTGAAGCAGAAATTTTCACCATGAATGGACCTCCCCCGACTCAAAGATCAAAA
This sequence comes from Atribacterota bacterium, assembly GCA_039638595.1. Lineage (NCBI taxonomy): Bacteria > Pseudomonadati > Atribacterota > Atribacteria > Atribacterales > Candidatus Caldatribacteriaceae > Candidatus Profundicultor > Candidatus Profundicultor thermophilus. The sequence goes on along the minus strand of JBDIWM010000078.1, from coordinate 2,283 downwards.
AGGCATGGTTCCACCATCTTCCGAAGTGTCCGCGAATTCCAACCATACCATTCCTACAGTAATCAGTGTAACCGAGATGGACACTACGCATTAGTTTACCATTTGGGAGTCCGCAAAAATAGGACATGACACTTCATACTACCCACTTCCACTTGTTTCCCTTCCGAGAACCATACAATGCTAAAATATCCTCAGTTCTTTTCAAAGGCCCTTTTCCCAATACCGGTAAAATTGCTACAATAAAAAAAACGGAGGGAGGTGGCAAAAACGCTCTGGGATGAAAAAACGGAAATCATGCTTCGGGAGGATTTACACAAAATCCAGCTCAACCGGCTGAAAAAGGTGCTCGTTCGGGCTTACCATAACCTTCCCTATTATCGGAAAAAACTGGAAGAATCAGGGATAGATGTATACAAAATAAACACTCTGGAGGATTTAAAAAACCTACCCTTCACCACCAAAGATGACCTGCGCCAGGCTTATCCCTTCGGGGCCATTGCTGAACCCATGCATAACATCGTACGAATCCATTCCTCCTCTGGAACCACCGGAACAGCCACGGTGGTGGGGTACACACCACAGGACATTGAAACCTGGTCAGAACTCATGGCCCGAACACTGGCCGGATGCGGTGTCACCCAGGAAGATATCATCCAGGTGGCTTTTGGATACGGCCTTTTCACCGGAGGACTGGGTGTTCATTACGGAGCCGAAAAACTTGGGGCAACGGTGGTACCCATGTCGGTGGGCAATACTCTGCGGCAAATCCAGATTTTACGTGACTTTGGGATTTCGGTTCTCTGCTGCACGCCTTCTTTTGCTCTGTACCTGGCGGAAGTGGCCCGGGAAAACAACGTGGATTGGACGAGGAGTCGTCTTCGTCTGGGCATTTTTGGGGCTGAGCCCTGGTCGGAGGAAATGCGGGCTGAAATCGAGAAAAAACTCCCCATTCGGGCTTTTGACATCTATGGTCTGAGTGAAGTAATTGGCCCGGGGGTCGCTTTTGAGTGTGAAGCAAGAAATGGGCTCCACATTTCTGAGGACCACTTCCTGCCCGAAGTGATCGACCCGAAAACCGGACAGGTATTGCCGGAAGGCACCACTGGGGAGCTGGTCTTTACCACCCTTACCAAAGAAGGTACTCCCGTAATTCGATACCGAACCGGCGATATCTCGGCGCTTTACTATGAACCGTGCCGGTGTGGAAGAACCATGGTGCGGATGCAGCGGGTCTCTTCCCGAACCGACGACATGCTCATCATTCGGGGAGTCAATGTCTATCCTTCTCAAATTGAGAGCGTAATACTGAGTTTTGACGGTGTAGAACCACACTATCAGATTGTCCTCAGTCGGGAAAACTATCTGGATCAGATTGCGGTCCACGTGGAAGTGTCACCCCAGGTATTTTCAGACGAAGTCAAAGTTCTGGAAAAACTCAAAAAGCAGATTGAAGAAAAACTCAAAGCCGAGCTCAACTTGAGCTGCGAAGTGAAGCTTCTAGAACCAAAAAGTATCACCCGATCCGAGGGCAAGGCTAAGCGGGTCATTGACCTGCGAAAAAAAGAGGGAGTCCAATGAAACAGATCTCGGTTTTTTTAGAAAATCGGCCGGGAAGTCTATATGCGGTGCTCGACAAATTGCGGACATGGAATGTCAACTTGAGGGCTTTGTCTTTAGCTGATACAGCTGAGTTCGGAGTCCTGCGTTTCATCGTGGAAAATCCCGAAAAAACAGTTGAACAACTCAAGAACGAAGGATTTACGGCAACTCTCACCGAAGTTCTTGCCGTGGGGGTCGACGACCGTCCTGGAGGACTGTGTCAGGTGGTAGAAATGCTCACCCGGGAAGGGATTTCCATTGAGTACCTCTATGCTTTCGTCTCCCCTCACAAAGACAAAGCCTATGTGGTGTTCCGGGTAGAGGACCCGGAAAAAGCCAGAAAAACCCTGGAAAACCATACCATTCCTCTTCTTGAGGAAATACCATTTTAACCCGTGTAAAAAAATAGTCCCCTTGCCTTAATTCGATGTACGGCAAGGGGTAAAAGCCTCTAACCATAATTCCTTCCCACCCCAAAACAACCTTGCAAAAACCCATTCTTTAAGGAGAAGCTGACGGTACCATCCGATGCCACTCGATTACAGCAACAATCCTAAAAAACTCCATTTACGGCAACAACTTTTCAAGAAAAATCAAGATTCATTGAAAAAGCGACATGAGCCATTCCAGAAAATACCAAAGCGGAAAGAAGCCATGGCAGGAAATGAGCAAGATGATTTGAAA
>JBDIWM010000077.1 GCA_039638595.1 Atribacterota bacterium | reverse complement strand
CCTTACGAAACCATGTGGCGCATCCGGGGTTCGGAAGGTTTACTCATGGACTTGGTGCTCCATCCTGCAGAGGTCAAAGACTTTGCACTCCGGTGTACTGACTTCATGATTGGTATCGCTGAAAAGCAAATCGAGTTAACTCACCCTGTGGGTATGGTGGTCTGGGGTGATGTAGCCTACGATAAAGGGATGTTTTTCTCCCCAAAGTTGTGGCGAGAAATCTTCTTTCCCTGCCTCAAAAAAATTTGTGATTTCCTCCATGAAAAGGGTGTACTCGTTCTCTATCATGGGTGTGGTCGAAGTGTAGAAATCTTTCAGGATTTAATCGAAGCTGGTATTGATGTCTACAATCCCTTAGAAGCCAAAGCCGGCATGGATCCGGTAGAACTCAAAAAGCACTACGGTGGGCGGATCGCCTTCTGGGGGGGGATCGATACCCGGCTCCTTGGGTATGGAACCTGGGAGGAAATTGAAAAAGAAGTTCTATACAAACTCAAGGCTGGTATTGGGGGAGGCTATATGCCTTCTTCGGACCATTCGGTAGCCAGTAACGTGAATCCCCTGTATTACGACCGAATGATTCGTCTCCTCCAGGAGAAAGGTCGATATCCATTACAGTTTTAAGCGAAAAAAGGAGGTGTACTATGACTTCTAAGGAAAGAATGCTCATTGCTCTGGAGAAAGGAAAACCGGATCGTCTTCCGGTAACCGTTCATCAATGGCAAAAGTATCATCTTGACACGTATCTTGGTGGTATGACCGACTTAGAAGCGTTTGAATACTTTGGCATGGATGCTGCTATCCAGTATTTCCAAGATATGGGCCAATTCTGGCTTCCCGATGCTGATTTCACCAAATTCTCCACTCCTACCTGGAGAGATGAAGTTGAGGTGGTGAACAACGATCCAGAAAATCGTATCTATCACCACACCATTTACACCCCAGAAGGTACACTAACCTATAAAACAGCAGGAAACCGAAAAACCACCTGGATTACTGAGTACCTCATTAAAAAAGATGAAGATATTGAACTCATTCGTAAATACATGCCGGTTCCGGAACTCAACCCAAAGCCGGTAAACGAACTCTACGACCGGATCGGCGATCGAGGAATACTACGTGGTTTTGTATGGGGAGACCAGGCAGGATGCTGGCAACACGCTGCGTGCCTCATGGATATCAACGAACTCATCATTCGCACCTTCGACAAACCAGACTGGGTTCACGAGCTGCTTTCCATTCTTTTAGCGAAAAAACTCCAGTTTGTAGAAAGCATGAAAGGAGCAAAATTTGATCTCATTGAAACTGGAGGGGGGTCGGCATCATCTACTCTCATCTCTCCGAAGTTGCACGAAGAGTTCTGCCTCCCATATGACCGCAAACTCCACCAGGCTCTTCACGACCTGGGTTTTCGAATTACCTACCATACTTGTGGTGGTACCAAAGGTATTGAAGACCTCATCGTTGCCAATGAAACTGATGCTTCCGAAACCTTAGCACCAGTGAGTATCGGTGGTAACCAAGAACCATGGGAGTTTAAACAAAAAATTGGTAACCGTCTGGCGCTCATCGGGGGCATGGACCAGTTCAATGTTCTAACCTCGGGCACTAAAGAGGAAATCCGTACCGCGGTTTTTACCCTCTTTGCAAAAGTAGGATATGATGGAGGATACATTCTTTCTTGCGCCGACCATTTCTTCGATACGCCTCCTGAAAATCTTAAAATATATGTTGAAGCAGCAAGAGAGTGCGTATATTGATATGAACACCGTGCTCGTAGAAATGCGAGGGATTGTAAAAAAGTTCCCTGGAGTGATTGCCCTAGACCATGTCAACTTTGATTTGAGAAAAGGCGAAGTTCATGTCCTTTTAGGAGAGAATGGAGCTGGGAAGAGCACACTCATTAAGGTTCTGAGCGGCGCTTACCCTGCAGATGAAGGAGAAATTTTCATCGAGGGTGAATTAGTTCACATTACTTCCCCACACATAGCCCTTAACCGAGGCTTACGTTTCATTTACCAAGAACCGAGCCTCGTTTTTGACCTTGATGTCGCCCGCAATATTTTCTTAGGTATTGAGCCGGTTCAAGGTGGATTTCTCAATCTTTCTCTTCTATATAGGATGACCGAGGAGCTTCTGCAGAAAATGCAGATTGACCTCAATCCCCGAAAGATAGTACGATACCTGAGCGTTACAGAGCAAAAGATGGTGGAGATTGCACGGGCTCTGGCTACTCAAGCAAAAGCAATTATACTCGATGAACCAACCGATGTTCTAGAAAGTTACGCTCGAGAGAAGCTTTTTACCATCATACGTAACCTAAAACAGAAGGGAGTCGGCTTCGTTTACATTTCCCACCGATATGCTGAGGTTTATGAAATTGGGGATCGAGTGACCATCCTTCGAGATGGAAAAAGTGTAGGAACTTTCGAGATTAAATCGATTTCCTTTGAAACCATGATCGAAAAAATGGTGGGAAGGACTTTAGAAAAAAGGCATGTAGCGCTCTCTCCACCTCAAGAAAAGGAAGCCCTGCGTCTTGAGAACGTCTCTCGAGGAGAGATTCTCAGAAACATCACCATCACAGTCAAAAAGGGTGAGATTGTGAGTGTTACTGGTCTTATGGGGGCCGGAAAGACAGAACTGGCTGAAACCATCTTTGGAATTCATCCCAAAACTGGAGGTACCATTTACATAGATGGAGAACAAAGGGAAATCCAGAGTCCAGACCAGGCTATCCGTTGGAACGTTGCTTTTCTTCCTGAAGACCGAAAAACGAAAGGACTCATCCTGGATCAGGCAGTACGTGATAACTATGGGCTTCCTAATGTAAACCGTCTGAGCCGTCTCGGTTTTATTCGCTTCCAAAGCATGAATCAGGAAACTGAACGGTTCATCAAAGAATTGCGCATCAAGACACCACACCGGTATACTCTCGCGGGACAACTCTCCGGAGGAAACCAACAGAAGCTTGTTCTTGCTAAATGGCTGGGTATGAACCCCAAGGTCCTTCTCCTTGACGAACCCACTCGAGGAATTGACGTTCTGGGAAGAAGAGAAATATACCGGATTGTTGCCGAGCTAGCAGCAATGGGTACCGCTGTTCTTCTCTTCACCTCGGACTACAGTGAAGCTTTGGAATTAAGTCATCGAATCCTGGTAATGCGCCGGGGAGAAATTTGTCAGGAGTTCCTACGGGGGGAAGTCACTGAAGATGCAATTCTTAAGGCTGCCATTGGCGAAGTCAAATGCATCTTATGAATATTGAAAGGAGCGAGAGATAAGAATGCTTAAACTTACCAGAGCCCAACAGTTTCAAAGAGCCATTCAGGCTATCTTTGGGCTTATCATCATTAACGTACTTTTTTTGGTCCTTTCCCCAACCTATCGCCAGATTGGGAATTTCCAAACTATTTTTGCCCAGGCTACAGTTCTTGGAATTATGGCCAGCGGTTCCACCATTGTTCTCATCTCAGGAGGCTTGGACCTTTCCGTGGGATCACTTCTTACCCTCACTTCGGTTCTTGTTGGAACCTTCCTGATATGGGAATATCCGGTGTGGCTCTGTGTTTTTCTCGGTCTCCTTATTGCCACCGGATGGGGTCTAGTTAACGGTCTCATTGTCATCGGTACTGGCATCCCTCCCTTCATCGTTACCTTAGGAATGATGATGGTGCTCCGGGGTTTTGCCGAACTTTCTGCAGCAGGAAAAGACATGTCCTCTTTTCCCCGGAGCTTTAGAATTCTTGGTTCTGGATACGTGGTCCCTGTCCTTATCATGACCATGGTGTATTCTTTTGTAACCATATTCCTCTCCCGAACCAAATTGGGGTTCTACGCTTACGCCATAGGTGGAAATCCCGAAGTGGCACGCCTCGCCGGTATTCGAGTAAACCATTTGCGCCTCCTCTACTATGCTCTTGGAGGTTTTATGGCTGGATTGGCATCCGTCGTTCTTACTGCAAGACTTAACTTTGCGAACTCCACCTTTGGGCAGGGAATGGAACTGAATGCCATCGCTGCAGCAGTTATTGGGGGGACCAGCCTCTCTGGAGGGGTGGGCGGAGCCTTGCGAACCATTGTGGGAGTACTCATCATGACCTGCCTTTCTGCAGGACTCAGCCACCTGGGTATTGGTTCTTCCTGGCAAAGGGTAGCAATCGGCATTATCATCATCCTGGCGGTATGGTTTGATGCCTTGCAACGCCGCAGGGCATTACAATAAAAACCCTATTGGAGGTGAGAAGTATGAAGTTCGTGCGGGTAACCATCTTGTGTGTGTTCATCGTATCGGTGTTCTTAGGAACAAGTGTTTTGGCAGCAGAGACTTTGACCATCGCTTATATCGGTGCTTCGACAAACCTTCCCTTCTGGATCACCTTGCGGGAAGCAGCTCGGGAAAAAGCAAAAGAGCTCGAAGTGAACCTTCTCGATCTTACCCCACCTCAGCTCGATGCTCAAGCCCAAAAAGATGCTTTTGACAACGCTCTGCAACAGAAGGTCAGCGGTATCATTATTGGTGCTGCCGATAACAGGGCCTTAGGTGATTCCCTGGATAAAGCCCAGACCATGGGTATCCCGGTGGTTGCTGTAGATACCGGTATCGATCATCCCTGGATTGCTTCTTTAGTTCAAACTGACAACTTAGCTTCTGCTCGTATTGCTGGTCAGTATATCCTCGAAAATATGCGTAAACCTGGTAAAGTTCTCATCGTAGGGGGTATTTTGGGTCATCAGACCGGTGATGCTCGGAAAAACGGTGTAACTGAAGTTCTGGAAGAAGCGGGCGTTGAGGTGATTTTCCGTGCTGCCGACTGGTCTCCCGAAAAAGCCTACGAAATCACCCAGAACGAGCTCAATGCCCATCCAGATATTACTGCCATCTTTGGAGCCTGGGACCCAGGTGCTCTTGCAGCCAAAGCCGCCGTTACCGAGAAAGGGCTTCTCGGCAAGATCCTCATTGTGGGATTTGACGGAGACCCTGCAGCGTTAAAGGCAATCAAAAACGGAGAGATGGCAGCTACTATCAAACAGGACAACGTGAAAATGGGTCAGGACGGTGTGGCTTTGCTCGTCGATGTTATTCGGGGAAAAGAAGCACCCAAATACATTCCCATCATGGGAATCCTCATCGACGCTAATAACGTCGATGAGTTTCTCCAATAAGAGTTATTTTCCCTGATCTGCCGAAGCAGATCAGGGAAAACCTTACGAAACCATGTGGCGCATCCGGGGTTCGGAAGGTTTACTCATGGACTTGGTGCTCCATCCTGCAGAGGTCAAAGACTTTGCACTCCGGTGTACTGACTTCATGATTGGTATCGCTGAAAAGC
>JBDIWM010000076.1 GCA_039638595.1 Atribacterota bacterium | reverse complement strand
AGTACACCGGAGTGCAAAGTCTTTGACCTCTGCAGGATGGAGCACCAAGTCCATGAGTAAACCTTCCGAACCCCGGATGCGCCACATGGTTTCGTAAGGCTCACAAATCGAACCAAAAAGACAAAATTTTCCCTTGTTTCTCTCCACGTCCTTAGCGTAACTTTCCAGCACTCCGAAACCATCGCCACAATTAATGATGTCACATCGTTTCTCAAAGTATCGTCGCTCGTCCCTGGGGTCATCAAAGGTAAAGTGTTCAAATTCCTCAGCACTTTTCACCGGAAAATCCAGAAACATGGGCATGGGTAGAGCGAAAACTTTTTTCAGCGTGCACCCAAAACCACTGCGAAAAACCACGTATTCGGAGGTTTGTTCCAGTATGGTACAGCTTTCCACCTTGGGGTCCATATTGGGAGATATGACCTTAACGTCGAGGTCGTAGTATTCGTAAATATCTGTATCTGGAGGGAGATTCAACGCTTTGAGCCAGTTTGCAAGAAAACCGCCCCAGTAGAAATCAGTCAAAGGAACCCGATCGGGTTCCTTTTTCTCTTTCAGGGCAGTGAGTACCCGTTTTGTTTTCGTTTCCACGCTTTCCATCTTAAAGCCCCCTTTCACTCTACTTTGGGAATGACGGAATAAAAACCGTACTCGTATGCTGTTTCGTACAGAGTGACGATATTTTCTAAAGGGATTTCGGTCAATAAATGCTGACTCGGGGAGAGGATGAACCCTCCTCCCGGAGTCATGGTTTTGAGGCGGTGCAAAACTTCTTTTCGGACGTCCTCTGTGCTTCCAAAGGGAAGAGTTTCCTGAGTATCCATGGAACCATGAAAAGCAAGCTTAGATCCATAATTTCTTTTCAGCTCTTCAGGTTCCATCCCTTGAGCTCGCACCTGAATGGGATCCAGAACATCAAGACCCATGGCGATAAAATCGGGAATCAGTTCCCGCACTGAACCGCAGGAATGCAGTTGGACTTTCAAGCCATATGATTTGGCCAGCTTCCATAGCCTTTCAAGATGAGGAGCAAAAAACTTCTTCCACAGGGTACGACTCATCATGAGGCCATTCTGAACTCCATAATCATCACCCATAAAGAAGATGTCCATGAAACCCTTCCCCTTTTGAAACATGATTTCAGCCTGGCGATAGTAGAAGTCGGAAATTTTTCCAATCAGGGTGTGTACCACCTCTTGATTATCGTACATGGCAATCATGAACGTGTCCATACCCATAAGGTCCATAGCCCAAAAAGCGATTGGAGCCCATGGTCCTCCATACACTGCATACCCAGCTTCATGAAAATCCTTACACTCTCTTGCAAACTGGTCATAATCGTAATGGTCAACGTTGGCGTATTCATTCCAGGGGTAGGCCTCAATGTCCCGAACGGTTTGTGCATCTTTGAGGGGGTGTTCCAGAGCGTATCCAAAGAAAAACCCACCGCGCTTAATACCAAAAAGTCCTTCTCGGGAACCATCAGGATATGTTTGTAATTCTGGGCCTACGTACGGTGCCCAGGCCCAGCGAAAGTCCACATGCAGTTTTTCTAAAAGGCGTAATTGCGCCTGGTTCCTCTTTCGTTCAAAAACCCGGCCATCGGCACCCATATAGATTACGGCTTTTTCATCCTCCACTTGAATTCTATAGTAATCGATGAGTGCATCCATCACCTCATCGACAGCAGAAATATCGATGGGAACTCGATCAGGCTCTTCATGACTGATGGCCTTGAGTACTCTTTCCCGGGAAGAGAGAGTTTCTCTTATCATCCTGATCCCCCTTTCTATTTGAACGCTCCGAAGGTGAGACCCCGCACCAGTTGCCTCTGGGTTAGAAGAACAAATACAATTGCTGGAACAAGCATCACCACGGACATGGCACACATACCACGCCAATCTACGGTGAATTGCTGGGTAAAATCATAGAGACCAACCGGAAAAGTTTTGGAAGCGGGGGTACGAGTGAGGACGCTGGCAATCTGGAACTCGTTCCAAGACGTGAGAAAAGCGAAAATACCGCTTGCTGCTAATCCTGGTAAAGCCAGGGGTAAGTCAATTCTGGTAAAAGATTGCCAGCGGGAACATCCATCGATTTGAGCAGCTTCGTCCAAATCGGCTGGAATATCTTTAAAAAATCCCTGCATCAACCAGGTGGTAAAAGGGATGTTCATGGCAGTGTAGGCCAGAGAGAGCCCCGTTTTTTTGTCCAGTAGACCGAGACGAGCAAAGAGAATAAAGAGCGGTAAACTCACTGCGATTCCAGGAATAGAGCGTGCCAGCATCATCCCAATGAACGTTGCTTTTGCTCCCCTAAATCGGAAACGGGCGAAACTGTACCCGGATAAGGTCCCTATAGTGATGGCTATACCAGTGCTTACTAGAGAAGCAAAGAGCGAGTTTCCAAGATAATCGTAAAATGGCACTGATTTCTCTGCGTGTCCTGCTCCAAACAGGTGAATAAAAGAGTCAAAAACCAACTTCTGAGGCAAGAAGATTGGGGGACGAGCATTGACCTCAATTTCCGGTCTCATGGAAGTTAAGATAATCCAAATGACCGGAAGAAAGAAAACGAGGACGATGACATAGACGATCACGTTGTAGAACTCCTGCCGGAAACGTTTTTTTCTTGCAGAAATTCTTTTTGTGCGAGACAACGACATTTCAGTATACCTCCTGTCGGCTTTTGGCCAGTTGTTGGAAGAGGTATATTACAAAAATAAAAGATAGTACGACCGTAACAAAAGACATCGCTGTCCCCATACCGAATTTATTGTCGTTTATCGCTAAACGGAATGTATAAGTCCAGATCATTTCTGAACGATTTGCTGGACCACCAGCGGTCATGATACGAACTAAGTCGTACGCCCGACCCAGGTCAAGTGAGCGGATCACCATGGCAATGTATGTAAAAGGGCCAATGAGAGGGAGAGTGATATACCGAAATTGCTGCCAAGGGGAAGCACCGTCTACGGCAGCAGCTTCGAACGGTTCGGCCGGTAGACTCACCAGCCCTGCAAGGAGAATGATAACCATAAAAGGTGTACTCATCCATATTTCAGCCGCAAGAAGGGCAAGGAGATTCAAAGGATAGTTGATGAGCCATGGAATGAGCCGATATTCACCGGTGAAAAAGTAAATGAGGTTGTTGACCAGTCCAACCTGGTCATTGAAAAACCATTTAAACTGAAAGCCGACCAGAACTGGAGCAAACATCATAGGAGCCATGATTGCCGTTCTCACGATGCTCTGTCCTCGAGTTACTTTGAAAATGAGCTGCGCAAGAATCAGTCCCAAGAGGAATTCTACGTTGACTGCAACCCCCATGAAGATCACCGTGTTCATAAGAGAACGCCAAAAAATAGGGTCTTCGAGAAGCTTCAGATAATTTTTGAAACCAATAAAACGAGCACGCGAGGGATGAAGCAAATTGAGATTGGTCAGGCTTAGATAAAACGAGTAGACCATGGGAACAACAATAAGCGCCGTTACGATAATAATAGCCGGAAGAATCATCAGAAAAGCAATGTTCCGGTCAAAAAATCGTCTTCTTCCTTGTCGTACACTGCGGATCATTAAAGTTCCTCCTCCAGAAAAAGTGGGGTGTGCAAGGACACCCCACTTTTTCTCCCTAATTGTAATATCCTGCTTCTTCCATTAATTCTTCTACTTTTTTTGCTGCCTCATTTAACCCATCTTCAACGGTTTTATCACCGAGCATAATAGCTTGCAGTGTGGGGTAGAGGATGTTCGAAATCGGAATCCATTCCGGTACGATTGGTGGAGGAGTAAAGTCTTCGTTAATCTGAAGCTGCATCAATTCGACTCTCTTCTTAGCTAATGGATCGGGAGAGCCTTCGGCTTCCTTTTTCAGAGTTTCAAATACTGAGTTCCGCACCGGGATATATCCGATACGACCTTCAAAAAGCTGTGGCTCGTAACTCGTAATGTATTTCACCAGAGCCGCTGCCGCTTCTTTGTTCTTACTGAACTTGGTTACTGAAAATGCATGAGCCCCGGCCCAGCCACTGTGAATTCCCGCGTCACCTTTAGGCTGACGAGCCAGGTCAAATTTGCCGGCTACTTTAGAGCTCTCTGGATTCTGGAAGTATGAGTACCAGCCATACCACTCAGTGTACATGGCGATGGTTCCGTTGACCCAGTTTGCAGCCACATCGTCCCAAAGGAAATTAACCATTCCTGGGGGCATAGCACCAGCTTGGTAGAGATCTCGAAGAAGTGTTGCTACCTTGATACCTTCTGGGCCATTGAAAGCGGGCTTGTAGTTCTCATCCAAGATTTTTCCACCGTATGCCATCAAGATATCCCAGAATCTTCCAGAAAGGGCTTCTTCTTTGCCGGCAAACTGAGTGCCGTAAATCTCAGGAGGATTATTCAGAAAGAGCGCAATTTCTTTAAATTCATCCCAGGTTTCGGGGGGTCTTAGGTCATATCCATACTTTTCCTTAAATTTTTGTTGCAGATCGGGATTGTTAAAAAGATCAGTGCGGTAATGTAGTGAGCTAATGTCGGCGTGTCGAGGAATGAACCAGAGGTGGCCGTCTTTCTTTGCGAACTGCATGATTCGGGGCGAGAAATCAGCCAGTTCTTCCTCGGTGAAGTATTTTTCCAGTGGTTCGATGAAATCAAAATACTGGCTGAAAAAGCTGGTGTGATTCCAGCACACGTCGTAATCCACTGTTCCGGCAGCAAAGTCCAACTTCATCTTTTTGTCGATGTCAAAGCCATTGCCCTTGTATACGATTTCTACCTTGGCACCAGTTAACTCTTCAAACTTTGGAAAGAAATTCTCGTAAATCTTCTCGTAATCTCCTCCTCCAATGAGACAGGCTTTAATAGTTACTCCATCAAAACGACCCAGCTTAAGTTCTTCAGCTGTCGCGAAGGACAGAGTAAACAAAATCAATGTACCCACAACCATAATCAGAAATAGATTTACTCTTTTCATTTGTTTTGCCTCCCTTGAAATAAATTTGCAAGCCCAACGATTAATCCTTTTCAAGTTCTCCTATCACCCCCCTTAAGACGTGGTGTCCGAATTGCGTTTGTGCAATCGGTTTAATCAATTTAATTATATATCGGGTATGTATTTATGTCAATTAGAAGAGTTTTAACTTTGAAAAATCAGGATCAGAGCAAGTTTAATGACATATAAAATCGATTTCCGACTTTGTAACCCCTATTTTTTCGGGTTTTGTCCTCTTTTCCCTTGACATTATTTGCGCCTTTGGTTATATTAATTCACGCGTGAACGGGCGAAGCGATAAGAGCATTATGCCGGTGTAGCTCAGCTGGTAGAGCAGCTGACTTGTAATCAGCAGGTCGTCCGTTCGAGTCGGATCACCGGCTCCACGATGTGGGGAGGTACCTAAGTGGACAAAAGGAGCGGACTGTAGATCCGTCGGCTGAACGCCTTCGTAGGTTCGAATCCTACCCTCCCCACCATAGAATGAGCCTGCGTAGCTCAGTGGTAGAGCACACCCTTGGTAAGGGTGGGGTCACCGGTTCAATCCCGGTCGTAGGCTCCACTTTCTTTTTTGGTTTATCAGTGTGCTAAGATAGAAAGGACAACGTTACAAACGAGGAGGATATCCTATGGCAAAGCAAAAGTTTGAGAGGAAAAAACCGCACGTCAACGTGGGAACCATTGGACACGTCGATCATGGTAAAACCACACTCACTGCCGCCATTACCTTGACCCTTTCCAA
>JBDIWM010000075.1 GCA_039638595.1 Atribacterota bacterium | reverse complement strand
AACGTCATTCCTGCGTGTCTTTAGCAGGAATCTAAGTAACTAAGGGAAAAGCAACCGAGATTCCGGCTAAAAGATTGCCGGAATGACGAAACAGTATAGACCCCGGCTTAAATACATGCCGGGGTGACGAAAAGAAAGATTCCGGCTTAAAGATTGCCGGAATGAGGAATAGAAAGTAACCCCAATATTAATTTAAAAAAGCATGGTGCTGCATTACCTTACTGTAGTAAGGCACAAAAACCAATTTTGGTTTGAAAACCGTTGCTCAGGAATATTTTTGGAGGATGTGGGCTATCCATAGCATGGAGAAAAAATGTCTTTTGGGATTTACGATTGTTATCTTGCTCTTTCTGACTTCGAATATCGCCTTTTCTGGTGAAAGACCGATTTTCTGGGTGCCGCTTCGGGACTTTCCTGAGTTTGGGGCCGTGGAATGGGGATTGGCAAGTTTCGCCCGCAGAGCGCTGCAAGAGGCAGTGCGGGAGAACGCCCAGCTTGTAGTCTTTGAAATTGATACCCTCGGAGGGCGAGTGGATGCCATGTTGTTTATCAAGGAACTCATTGTCCGAACCCCGGTGAAAACGGTGGCTTTTGTGAATTCCAAAGCCTGGTCAGCAGGAGTATTCCTGGCCCTTTCCTGTGAGACGATTTTCATGGTTCCCGACGGGAGTATGGGAGCGAGTGAACCCCGGGGAGGGACAGAAGACGTCGATAAACCAGACCCCAAGACGGTGTCGGCCATCCGGGCACACATTGAAGCCCTGGCTCAGTTACGGGGTCGTGACCCACTTCTTTTCGCCGGTATGGTGGACCGCAATGTCGAAATTCCCGGGATAAAAGAGAAAGGGAGTTTGCTCACTTTATCGGCGTATATGGCTTTAGACAAAGGAGCAATTGACGGCATCGCGCAAAGTAAGGAAGAGGTCCTGAGTAAACTGGGTTTAAAAGGTCCGGTGGTTACTCTCATCCCCTCCTGGTCGGAGACCCTGGCTCGGGTGTTGACCCACCCTGCCGTAGTGCCGTTGCTTCTTTTTCTGGCTTTTGGGGGAATTTTTCTGGAAATCATGACCCCGGGATTTGGTATTCCCGGAACGGTGGGAGTGGTGTCGCTCCTTCTATTTTTTGGGGGGCGATATATGGCTGGACTCGCTGGTTGGGAACCGTTGCTTCTTTTTGTTTTGGGTATTGTGTTGCTTGCTCTGGAACTGCTTGTCATTCCTGGTTTTGGGGTAACGGGGTTCACTGGGATTGGTATGCTTTTTGTTTCACTATATCTCGTGCTTCGGGCTACCCGAATTCTATTTCCGGTCGGAGCGTTTCTGGAATCGTTCTTCTATTTGGCCATCTTTGGGGGTGTTTTTCTAATCCTCCTTTTTTTCCTTCCTGTTAATCCTATCTGGCGAACGATTGGACTGCGGGAGAAGAGTCCAAAGGAGGAAACATTTGAAAGTGTTTCTTCTCTGGTCATCCCGGGAAAAATGGGGATTGCAAAAACTGTGCTTCGGCCAGCAGGGATTGTGGAAATTGAGGGACGGCTTTATGATGTGGTCACACGGGGTGAATTTATCGAGGCAGGGAAGACAGTGGTGGTAGATGAAATCCAGGGAAATAAAATTATCGTTCGGTCGATAAAGGAGGGTTAAAAAATGGGACTGAGTGCATACCTTGTTCCAGCGGTGGTGATTCTTCTTTTGGTGATTGTATTCTTCTCCCTGGTTCCTTTGGGATTGTGGATTTCGGCTTTGGCGGCGGGTGTAAAAGTGAGTATCGTGACCCTTATTGGGATGCGTCTACGGCGGGTTCCTCCAGCAAACATCATTCTCCCTCTCATCAAGGCAACCAAGGCTGGTCTTGATTTGAGCGTGGGGGCGCTGGAAGCTCACTATCTTGCCGGTGGTAACGTCGACCGGGTGGTGATTTCCCTGATTGCTGCTGAGCGAGCTGGAATTCCCCTTTCTTTTCAAAAGACCTGCGCTATTGACCTCGCCGGCAGAAATGTTTTAGAAGCAGTACAGATGAGTGTCCTTCCCAAGGTGATTGAAACTCCGGTAGTGGCGGCAGTGGCTAAAGATGGCATTGAGCTCAAAGTGAAAGCCCGGGTAACGGTGCGGACCAATATTGATCGCCTGATTGGTGGAGCTACCGAAGCCACCATCATTGCCCGGGTGGGAGAAGGAATCGTCACCACTATTGGTTCGTCGATTTCCCACAAAGAGGTTCTGGAAAACCCGGATACCATTTCTAAAACCGTTTTAGATAAGGGTCTTGATGCTGGAACGGCTTTTGAGATTCTCTCCATCGATATTGCCGACATCGACGTGGGAGAGAATATCGGAGCGCGACTGCAGACTGATCAGGCTGAAGCGGACAAACGGGTAGCGCAGGCAAAAGCCGAAGAGCGGAGGGCACTGGCCATCGCTCGGGAACAGGAAATGAAAGCCTACACCCAGGAGATGCGGGCTAAGGTGGTGGAAGCCGAAGCCGAAGTCCCCAAAGCCCTGGCTCATGCTTTGCGAGAAGGGAAACTCGGCTTCCTCGATTACTATTCATTGCAAAATCTTCAGGCTGATACCCGCATGAGGGAACGGCTGGGAAGCGAAGAGGAAAAGAGAAATGAATAACGGAAACGAAAAGGAAGAGAAACGTTCTTTTCGGGAAAAGGTCAAAAAAGATTTCCCCTCTTTTTATCTCTTTCACCAGCTCTTTTCTGAACCGGTGTGTCGTAGCATCCACCCCCTCTTTCGTCGCACCACCCGGAGGAGACTTTCATAAGTCTGAAGCGTCGAGAATCTGAATGAACACATCGACAAGCTGGGGATCAAACTGGGTACCGCGGTGTCGCTTGAGTTCAGTAATAGCCTCTTCGATGGAGCGCGCTTTTCGGTAGGGACGGCCGCTGACCATCACATCAAACGCATCGCATATGGCGATAATACGGCTCAAAAGAGGGATTTCTTCACCTTGCAGTCTTCGAGGATATCCTTGTCCGTTGTACCACTCGTGGTGGGCAAGGATAAGCGGAGCAAGGGGGGCCAGTTCCGGGATAGCCTGGGCGATGCGGAACCCAGTTTCTGGATGTCGATGCACGATTTCCCATTCTTCATCGCTTAAAGGACCTGGTTTCTGGAGGATATTTTGCGGAATGGCGATTTTCCCTACGTCATGAAAATCGGCAAGAAACGACAGATTGTCTTTTTCCCCTTGAGGGAGGTTAAGGACTTCGGCCATCCGCAAAGCCCACTTTTTAATTCGCTGGGAATGTTCTTCCACTTCATAGGCCACGTCTCGGAGGGTTTTCTGCAGAAAATGGAAGGTTTTCACCCGAAAGCTAAGGCCATCGTTGAGTTTACGCTGGTACATCCAGTTTTCGGCAATGCGTACAATGTCGGTGATACTTTGAGATGTGGTACTTTTTGTACCAAAACCCAGGGAAATACTCACCGGGATGGGTCCAATGGACTGCCGAGAGAAGCTATAATAAATCTGTTCCACGATTTCCTGGGTTTTTTGGTGGTCGGTCTGGGTTAAAAGCACCACAAACTCATCGCCCCCAAAACGGGCAACCACACTTTCCGGAGGAGTAGCCTGGCGGAGCAAAGACGCTGCCTGGCGAAGCAAGCGGTCTCCTTCTTCGTGTCCGAAGGCGTCGTTGACTAACTTTAGACCATTCAAATCGCCCATGATGACACTAATGGGAAGGTTTTCCACCTGGTCGGTTTTTCGGAGAATCTCTTCAAAGAAACCGCGATTGTAAAGGCCAGTTAAGGAATCGTACGAAGCCAGGTGTTCCATCACCGCTTCGCTCTTTTTCTTGTCAGTGACATCCAGAAGAAATAGAATCAGCCCTTTTTCGATTTTTTGGTGCATAGGTCGGCCACGGATAAAAAACCACCGTTCTTCCCCATCCTGACCTTGCATGAGGACTTCGTCCTCGATGGCAAAACGTTTCGAGATTGAATCGCTCGTCAGTGAGTCTAATTTTTTCTCCAGGAAGTTTCGAAGAGAATCGGCAAAATGTTCCATCAAAAGGTCGGCAAACGGATTGGTATAGGTGAATTGCCCATTCTGAAAGATTGTCACTCCCAAGGGGAGGTTTTCCAGGAGATTTCGAAATCGTCTTTCGCTCTCTTCCAGGTTTTTTGCATGGTTTTCTGGACTTTTTGAAGTTCCAGATTATACATCCCAAAAGCCAGATCGTCACTCAGCTCCACGAGGAGCGCCTGTTCTTCCTGATTTTCGGCAAACTCGGCGGGCATCGCCACAGCTATTATCCCCAGAATACGTTCTTGATACCGAATGGGGGTGACAAGCAGTACCTGTTCAGGAGGAAGCAAACGAAGCGACACGACAGATTGGTAGACTGCAGAGAAATCGTACTGTTTCAGGAATTCCATCCATTCTGCAAGCTTGTCTTGCTCAATGCCCGCATGGAAAAAGTGAGGGTTTTCCCGATTCACAAGGTAAATCAACGAAGAAAAATAGGTTTCATCTTCAACCATTTCCTGACAGACTTTTTCCAGTAACGCTGCTGGTTCTTTCGCTCGGGAAAGAAGCTGATTAACGTTACGAATGCGTTCAAGTACCATCTTAAGGTGGAGGTTTTTCCGTTCGGTACTCTTTTTCTCGGTGATATCCATAGCGGAAACTAAACCCGCCCACCGTCCCCGATAGAAGATGGTCTCTGCTGAAAGGAATAACCACCGCTCTTTTCCATCTTTGGTGACGATTTTGAGTTCATACTGTTTTTCCACCGGAAGGTTTTTCTGCCGCCGCTCGGCGCGTTCAAGAGCTAAGGACACAAAATCAGGATGTATCAAATTGGCTACCGGCATACCAATGAGTTCCTCTCTGGAATACCCGGTCAGTCGTTCAGCTTCGGGATTGACGTAAACAAAGCGATTGTCCTGATAGATGAAAATAGCAGAGGGATTCGATTCAGCCAAAAGACGAAAGTTTTCTTCGCGAGCTTTTAGCTCCTCTTCATCCTGAATGCGCTTGGTGATATTCCGAACCTGTTCGATCACTCCTTGAACGGTACCATATTCATCTTGGATGGGGTAAGAGATAATTTCAAGCCACCCAACCTGCTCTCCTTTTCGTACATAAGGTCTGACCTGCGTAGCGCTTGCCCCTGTGGCAAACGCCTTAAGGGTAGGGCAGTTTTCGCAGGGATGTTCTCCCCAGTGAAAAAGGTGATAACATTTTTTTCCCGCTAACGGACGTTCTTCGGGATACATTTCCTCGAGGAAACGATTAGCCTGAACGATGGTCATATCCCGGTCAATAACACACAAGCCGTCCTGGATACTTTCAAAAATTGCTGAAAGAAAGCGCTCGTTTTCTTCAAGCTTTTTTCGCTGAGTTATCAGGGGGGTAATATCCCGGGAAATCCCAACGATTCCAATTACTTTTCCAGTAGCATCCTTCCAGGGGATTTTACTGGTCAATACCCAGTTATTCCTCCCATCGGGCCAGATTTCTTCCTCTTCTTTTCCCACAATGGGTGTGCCGCTTTCCATAATTCGCTTTTCATCGGAAAAAGCTTCCTCAGCATGGGGGTTGGCAAAGAAATCGAAGTCGGTTTTCCCCAGAAGGTCCTCTTTCCTGGTAAGGCCAAAATGACGCACCAGCGACATGCTGGCATCCACAAATCGACTCTGCCGGTCTTTGATGTACACATGGTCGGGAATGTACTGCAGGATGAAGATAAGTAAGTTTTTAGTATACTGGAATTCCTCCTGGAGACGTTCTTCCTCACGGAAGTATCTGAACATCGAAAACATCAAAATAACTGCCCCAACGGTCAAAAAAAGAAGATGCAACGACGTTCCTGAGGGCAAAACCCTCAAAGGTTTCATTCTCTCCAGAAAAAGACTCCAGAAACCTAAGATGGTAAGGGGAAACCCTACATTTGTCCCTGGAGATGGGGCTGTTTTTTGGAATCGCCAATAAAGCAAGACGAAAAAAAACATCCCCAAAAGGTGGAGTGGGTTTTCCGTGGGATAAAAGTGTATCGTTCCAGGTTGTTTCATGTACAGCCACAGCAAAAAGAGAGCAACAAAACTGCTTAACAGACTCAGCATGACATATTTCTGGAAATGTTTTGGTTCGAAGCTAGCCATCTTTGTTCCCTCAAAATTTGCATATTTATTTTACCATACTTATGAAGGTAGGATGGAATCTTATTCCATTTGGGAAAAAATCAACACCATTTTTCGGTAGGAACCTGTTTTGTATTCGTCACCCCTGAATATACCCCTCTCCGTCACCCCTGAATGTTTTTTGTACCGTCATTCCTGAACGTCTCTCCCCTACGTCATTCCTGAACGTTTTTATCAGGAATCCCGGTATTGTCCAGCCTGCCCCTGCCC
>JBDIWM010000074.1 GCA_039638595.1 Atribacterota bacterium | reverse complement strand
ATCCGGGGATCCACACTCTGAGAAATCGTGAAATATTGCAAACCATCACTATAGACGAGGTGATAGAATGCCTTGCCGCCACTCTTAGCAATATAGGTTCTCTTCAATTGAAATCCCGGCGGCACCAGACGGGGAAGGAAAATCTTCTTTCGCTCGGTCACCGAGAGTTCTTCACTGGCCTTCTCCAGGGAACATTTTTCCATAAGTTCAAGATACCGAGCAAGACGGCGGTAATCAGGAGAAAAATCAAGGTACACAAAACGACCCTCTTCCTGGGCTTTACCTCCAGAAACATACCCTACATGGGAAGCGAGAAAACCATCCCCATCCAAAACCAAGGAACGAACAATCTCTCCAGTATAGCGTGAAAAGAGAGAGAGCCGATTATCCTGAAAATAAATCAGATAATTCTGGAGAAGGAGTTCCAAATCATCTTTTTCGAAAGGAAGAAACGGCAAACTATAAAAGGGGTGAACACTCTGCACTTTTCCAGAAATGAGGTCAAAAAGGTAGCGATAGTTGCCCACTTTTACCCAGAAGAGATCTTCCGTACCCAGTTCTTTCCATCCAAAACCGATACCTTTCAAGAAAAGAACCTCGTAAAACCGACGTTCCCTTGGAGAACGGTCTACGACCTCCCATACCCCCCAGTAGTTCTGATGAGTCATTTTTTCCACCATTCGCCGCAAAAGCGGGATGGCCTCATCGGGACTAAGAATCTTGGCGAAGCTCAACCGAGTACCGATGTTCCAGCACAGGAATACAAGAAGCACCAACCCCAACGTCCTTTTCACCCTTAATCCCTTCTTATCTTTCAAGAGTGACTTCAACAACGTGGATATGATGCGTCCGCAGTCCAGAATCGGTCCCCTTCCTCAATTGGGGATCGAAATCAGCGAAAGTTGATACTGGAACAATTTCTTGCTGCAAAATTACTCCTTCCTGCAATTCCCGCCAGTATATGAAGGCAAGCCAAGACACAAAAGTCACAGCTGAAATAAGGAAAACAAGGGCGAATTTTTGAATATATATCCTCTTTTTGTTGACCCGAAAATCTGGTATAGTTGTTCTTGACAAGCTGGATTCTAAGGACCGATCCATGGCCCGGACCAATTTTTTAATGGCCAATAATTTCTGCATTTCACGCTGGCAGGAGGAACACTGTAAAAGATGCGCCTCGAAGGCTCGCTTTTCCTCCGGTAAAACTTCCCCATCGATATAGAGAGAAAGTTTCTTTTTGACCTCCGCACAGTCCACACTGCTATTTCCATAAAGAGAGAATTTCTTCACCATACATTTCCTCCAACATGGCCTTGATTTGCTTTCGAGCTCGGTGAAGACGAGAACGAACCGTTCCAATGGGACAACCAAGAATTTCGCTAGCTTCTTCATAGGAGTGGTCCATCACGTCACAGAGAACCACCACTTCCTTCATCTTTAAAGGCAATTTATCAATGGCGGCACGAAGGTCCCAAAGTACCTGTTTTTTGAGTACTGCTTGTTCTGGACCATCCCCTTCCCACTCCAGAATATCCCACGCTCTTTCCTCTTCATCCTCATCCAAAGTCTTCCACGGCAGTACCAAACGAACAATGCGTTCTTTCTTGCATTGTTTCCGATACACGTTGAGCAGAATCGCATATACCCAGTTTTCAAAGGAACGGGAGGGGTCATAACTATGACGGTACTGAAAAGCCCGCAAAAGGGCTTCCTGAACCAGGTCCTCGGATTTCTCCATATTTCCGGTAAGATGCAGGGCGAACCGAAAGAGGTTCCGTTCGGATTCCCTAATTTTTTGCTCAAACCAAAGCTTTTCCCTTTCTACCGATATTCCTAAGGTTTCCACCTCGTTACGTATCACCTGACCTCACCTTCCATAGAAATGTATCTCCGCCCCGTACGAAAGTTCCTCACCTCAGAGAAAATATCGATCATATTCTTCCTCGTTAATTTCAATTTCCCGTCCATCTTCTAAACGTAAACTAATGCTATCTTTAAAAACATTAACCTCAATGACCTTTGCCAAGCCAAAGGGGGTTAAAATCTTGCTTTCCTTTCGGGGGAGTTTATAGAGTAACTTTTGATAGAGATGATATTCAAACGATAGACAACACATGAGCCGACCGCACATTCCGGAAATCTTTGCCGAATTGAGGACCAAGTTTTGTTCTTTAGCCATTTTGATGGAAATGGGATCGAAATCAAAGAGAAAAGTGCTACAGCAGAGTTCCCGCCCACACATCCCGCAACCGCCAAACATCCGGGCTTCATCCCGAACTCCAATTTGACGCATTTCAATCCGAGTGCGGAAAATACTGGCCAGGTCCTTTACTAATTGCCGAAAATCAATGCGTTCTTCAGAAACAAAGTAAAAAATGAGTTTACCCCGATCAAGTGTATAGTGAGCTTTCAAAAGCTTCATGGGTAATTCCTTCTCGGTAACCATGGATCGAGCCAAAAGAAAAGCATCTTTCTCCCTCTCTTTATTGATTTGCCACTGCACAAGGTCGCTTTCTTCCGCTTTACGAATCACGGGTTTGAACGTTTCACCGGTTTCCACCGAAAACGGTTTTCGAACCACTTCCCCCAGTTCTAACCCCAGTACCGTTTCCACGACGCACTTCTCACCCATCTGAAGTGGTAAACCGCGGGTGTCAAAATAGTACGTCTTGGGGTTATCTTCGAATCGTATTCCTACTCCCCATCGCATTATGCATCTCACCTCGTATTTTTCCCAAAAAATCAATAATGGCAACGTCCGGCTGCACATGGAAAGCAAGGTCTTCCAAGAGATCTTCTAGAAGCTGTATCACCTTTGTCACCAAGGTCACTTCCAGAGTTTTTGCATCCTCCAGAACTTCATTCATCCACACTCGCTGAAAGAAAAGTTCCTCGTTTCGAGTACCATTGGATATCGCCACAAGTACATCTCGCAAATACCACTCGAAAAGAGAAAAGAAACGGATTATCCCGTTTCCGTCCATGGTGCGAAACCACGATCCTAAAGAAACGATACTCGCACCACCTTTGAAGTGCTCCCAGAAACGCAAAACATCTTGAAACCAATTTTCTTTACCCTGGAGCATTTCCAGAGCCCGACCGATACTTCCTGCAGCCAGAGAGGCAATTCTTTTGGCTTCCCCTTCTGACACACTTTTCCTTTCCACTAGATATTTTTTGACCTCTTTTTCTGAAAGAGAAGAAAACTCGACACACTGTACCCGAGAGATAATGGTTGGTAAAAGAGCATCGAAAACCGAAGTGGTCAGAAGGAGCACACTTCCAGGAGGAGGTTCTTCAATCGTTTTTAGAAGACAATTACCGGCTTCCTCCGTAAGATGCTCAATATCCGTGACAACTCCCACTCGAAACGGGGATAAAATGCTCTTGAAACTCAAAAGCTTCACGAATTCTCGAACCTGGTCGATTTTGATTGAATCTGGAGAAGAAAGGATAACCAGGTCCGGATGGGACCGAGTGTCAAAAAGCGCACAGCTTCGACAACGTTCACAACCCTCCTCATTTTGGGGGGTAAGACAGAGCAGAGCTTTAGCCAACTCCAGGGCAAAGGTTTCCTTTCCTATCTGAGAAGGACCAAAAAAAAGGTAAGCATGCGCAATCTTTCGGGTACGCAAAATCCTTCTAAAGAAATCCTTTTGCCATTCATGCCCATAGATGTGAGACCAGCTCATAATAATACGCTAAAACCTCTCATAATAAAGAATGGGGACCTCGAAGAGCACTCCCCCTCCCCTGGCCACCTTCACCCGCTGGGGGACAAAAGGTCCCAGTGGTTCGTTAACCGGGATGGTCGATTCCACCATTTCTTCGCGACGACCACAGGTGTCCTTAATCAACTGTAAAAGTTCCTCGCGCTTTGTTTCCTCAACTCCAATTAAAAAGGTGGTGTTTCCCTCCCGTAAGAACCCACCGGTCGAAGCCAGTTTGGTGAAAGCGAAGCTTTTTTCCCTCAATAACTCCATCAATTTGTTCGAATCCTGGTCCTTCACCACACAGATGAAAAGTATGGTGGGGGTCACGCCTTCACCCTCCTTTCCTGGAATCTCCTCCAGAACTCATTTTTAATATACTCGAACACATCCTCCTTAGGTAACCAGGTGGTGGAAATAACACAAAATCGCTCCGGATTGTCTGCCGCAATCGCCAAATATCCCTTGCGAATTTCCTCCAAGAGCTCTTCATGCTGAAGAAATTCTTCTTCAAAACGCAGTTCTTCTTTGCAGGTCTTAGAAATAGAACGCTTTATACCTGCTTCCGGTTCCACATCCAGAAGAAACGGCAGCTCTGGAAGTACCTTTCCCACCACCACTTCATTCAGGAAGGTCAGGAAAGAAAGAGGAATCTTCCTTCCGTATCCTTGATATGCCAGAGTTGAATCCACATATCGAACACAAATGACCACCCTCCCCGCCTGCAAAGCCGGTACAATGACCTTTCTCACATGTTCACACCGAGAAGCAGCAAAAAGGAGTACCTCGGTCACTCCATCAATGTTTTCCGTAGCAGGGTTGAGCAAAATCTCTCTCAATTTTTCCCCTAAAGCAGTGCCTCCGGGCTCCCTGGTCAAAATACAGTGAATGCCCTGCTCGGTGAGGAAACGCCAAAGACGATTGGCATGAGAGGTCTTTCCGCTTCCCTCTATGCCCTCAAAAGTAACAAAGAAACCAGGCCAATCATTCATGTTTCTCTCTAGAACTCTGGGGATAGATAATGACCCGCCGAAATGGTTCCTCCCCAATACTTTGAGAGAAGAGGTTATAACGCTCGGCAATTTTATGCTGTAAACGTCGCACAAAAGCGTTCCGCGGAGCAAGTTCCATCGGTTCGCCAACCTTCAGAACATGGCGTGCAGCCCGTTCGGCTTCAATTAACCCAGAATCAGCAGGAGAACCAAGTGATGCTTCTGAGTACCCAAACAAATCCTGAACAAATTTGAGAACCTGGTTATAGGTATTACTCCGCACCACATGCACCGGCACTCCCCGATTTTCAGCCTCTTTGAGTTTACCACCGCGTTTTCGGTATCGACTTTTTAAGGTCAACACCATATCTGCTTTACTCAGATCTTCGGCCACTTCAAGGGGAACCTGCAACTGAGCAATGGCTCTTTGCATGTAGTTTTTACTGACGGCAAAGAGGTATACGCGCAACAGGCGACCTTCCGAAATTTCAGGAAACACACTCTTTTCGGCAACCTTCTCCTTGGGTATCTCTGATTCACCTTCGGCAACCATCCCCTCTTTGACTACCTGAATGCCTCCCTCCTTGGTCTTTTTGCGAAGCTCAATCTGAGGTGGATAGCCCCGCAGAAGGAGATCCACGGCCTGAGCGGTATTATGGTAAATCCCCAGCGTGTCGCGATCTCGAAGTTCGACAACGATATCAAAGGTGGGAATGGCTTTTCTTTCCAGTATGGCTTTCTGCGTACCCCTTCTTCGAGCTTCTTCGTCGCTCAAAATCACCGATTGAATGCCTCCCACCAGGTCACTTAAAGTTGGGTTCAAAAGAAGGTTTTCCAAAGTATTCCCATGAGCCGTAGCAATCAGCTGAACCCCCCGCTCAGCAATGGTACGACAGGCCCTCGCCTCTTCCTCTCTACCAATTTCATCCACAATGATCACCTCAGGCATATGATTCTCCACTGCTTCAATCATCACATCGTGTTGCCTGTTTGGCGAAGAAACCTGCATGCGTCGAGCTCTTCCAATGGCTGGATGAGGAATATCACCATCCCCAGCAATCTCGTTTGAAGTATCAACTACGATAACTCGCTTACTGAATTCATCACTCAACACCCGGGCGATTTCTCTAAGCTTGGTTGTCTTTCCTACCCCCGGAGGACCAAGAAGAAGAATGTTCTTTCCCGAAGTCACCACATCGCGAATGATGTCAATCGTTCCGTAAACCGCCCTCCCCACCCGAAGCGTTAAACCGACCACTTCTCCCAGCCGATTTCGAATACAGGAGATTCGGTGCAAGGTTCGTTCAATGCCCGCTCGGTTATCCCCAGTAAAAGTTCCTACCCTCTGTACCACATATTCCAAATCCTCCCTCTCCACCACCCGGTCCGAAAGAACCACGAAACTCTTGCTGAAGCGAGCCTCAGGAGGACGACCTAAGTCCATAATCACCTCGGTCAAATCTTCACTGTTTTCCTGCTCCTCGAGAGACTTCCGCACATAGCTCGGTAGCACCTCAAAGAGCTTCTCTAAATTATCGACCACGCCACCCTGAATAATATCACTCATGGATCGCCTATAATCCTCCCTCAAAAGTCAACACACACTGTTCCAACATCAAGAAAAACGGTTCTGTCACGAATTTATTCTCCCGTTTTACCATGATCCCTATTAAAAAGAAATAACCTGTGATAAATTTAAGAAAAGGATAACAAAGAGCGTCACAGGATGCAAGAAAACTGGAGTTTGACCCA
>JBDIWM010000073.1 GCA_039638595.1 Atribacterota bacterium | reverse complement strand
CGTCAAACCGGGAAGTAATCCCGGGGGGAGATTGGTGCAGGGCATAGTGCGGACCCAGTTCATGCTGAAGGTTTTTGAGAAACTATCATTGATAGAGAGGAGTGAAGGAATGGTGGCGATTGAATCAGGCGTCTTACCGGAGGATGTGGAGCAGTACATGAGGCGGATGGGCTATTCGGAGGAAGAAGCAGCCTTATTTCTTCTGGGGTATCTCATTGGAGAAATCGGGGCACAACAGGTGCAAGGAGGTGATTCAGACAAAAAACCCATCCTCAACAAGGTTAATTTTAACGGGATGAGTGCGAAAAAAATCATAACGCTCTCCAGTGAAGTCTTTGAGAAACTTGACCAGTACCGGATTCGGCGGTACCACGAGAAAACCTTTGCGGTGATGAAGGGCCTCATGGATGCTCACATTCGAGATTGGCATCTTTCGGAGGCCGAGAACGTGTACTATCTACTCTCCGGGTATGCCTTCTGCACCTACAAGATGGTAACCTGGAAGAAAGGAAAGGAGGAAGGAGAATGACGCTCTACAACCGGAATTCGGAAATTCTTTTGCTCTATGACGCCAAAATGACCAATCCCAATGGGGATCCTGATGATGAGAATAAGCCCCGTATGGATTACGAGAGAGAGGTGAATTTGGTTAGTGATGTCCGCTTGAAACGGTACATTCGGGACTACTTAGAGAGTAAAGGGTACGAAATCTTTGTCGCCAAGGTGGACGGTCAGGTGGTGGACGCCACAGAACGGTTAAAAATCCTCCTGGGTAAGGAGAAATTATCAGCCCTCTCGGGGAACGATGTTGCGACCATCCTCGAAAGACTGGTCGACGTGCGTTTTTTTGGGGCGACGATGCCCATCAAAGCTCAAGAAGAGGGGGGACGAGGAGCGAGTTCTACCTTCACCGGACCGGTGCAGTTTAACTGGGGATACTCTTTGAATAAGGTGGAAATGGTCCGCTCAAGTTCCATCAGTTCTACGTTTGCCGGACGAGCTGGGGAGGGGAAAGGAGAGTACGGTACCTTTGGCAAAGACTGGAGGCTCTACTACTCGTTGATTGCCTTCTACGGGATTGTAAGCGGGTACCGGGCGCAGTATACCCATTTTACCTTTGAGGATGTCAAGCTTCTTGACGAAGCCCTTTGGAATGCCATTCCGGTGATGGCTTCCACCCGAAGCAAAGTCGGACAAAAGCCGCGTCTTCTTTTGCGGGTAGAGTATCGCGATGTGTACACGTTCCTGGGAGATTTTCGGGGGAAAATTGTGCTCAGTTCCCAGGAGGGATTGCGGGATGTCGCTGACTTCGATGTTGATTGTTCTTTGCTGGTGCAATTTTTGGCCCAGAATCGCGAAAAGGTTGAACGGGTTTTGGTTCTTCAAGATCCCGAATTCAAGGTCAGGGATGGTTTGTTGCGCGAAGCCCTTCACAGTGCTCTTGGTGACGGTGTGAAGATATACTCGTCGTTTGAGGCGGATGATTTGTATGGAAGTTCTGGTATTTGACCTTTCCGGGAAGATGGCCCATTTCCGGCAGTACTACACCAATTCTTCCTCGCTGTCATACTTTTTCCCTCCCCGTACCGTGGTCACCGGTATGGTGGCGGGGATGATGGGACTGTTACGGGACTCGTACTATGACCTTTTTACCGAAGAGGTATCGAGGGTGGCACTCTCCATTCGCTCGTCATTGCGCAAGCGCATTCAAACCGTCAACTATGTCTGGGCGGAACGTCTTTCGCAGGTGAACTTGAGCACCGGTAAGCACACTCAGATACCCGTGGAGTTTGTGCTTCCCTTTGACTATCGAGATTGCCTTGTCTATCGGGTTTTTCTCTGGCATAAGGATAAGGCTCAATTCGCCAGAATAGGCGAAATACTCAGCGAGGAGCGAGTGCACTTTCCCCCTTACTTTGGTATCAGTGAATGTTTAGCCCACATGCACTTTGTGGGGTGGGGAGAAGTGGAACAAGAGGAGTTCGATGGAGACATGGAAGTGAGTTCGGTGGTGGGTGTAGAGTACCTGAAAAAAACCCAGTGTACTCTCGGTCTTCAAGAAGGAGGACTCTACGTCAAGGAGCTCATGCCCTTTTCTTTCAATGCCGAGCGGCGTTTTCACCAGCCACCCCGGGAATTTGTGGGGGAAGTCAAAACGGGAAAAATCCTTTTACGAGGGAAAGGAAGCGTGTATCGGGTACGCATTGCTGGGTTGACTGAGCGAATTGTGTTCATGGAGGACTGAGCGTGTACTACTCCCATCATGGAATTCCTTTAAGGTTCCATCTCCAAGAAGTGGGAAGGCGATGTCGAGTGTTTTTCTTTTTCAATCTGGAGGAAAACCTGGAGAGTGCAGCCTACCTGGTGGGTCTAACCCACGATTTTGGAAAGTACACCACCTACTTTCAGGATCGGTTATTCGAAAAGAAGGATTGGGGGAAGCTCTCTGATCATGCTTTTCTTTCGGCGCTCTATGGGGCCATGGCGGTGGAGCGGTCAAAAGCAATACAAAAGGAGGGAGGAGTCAGTGCATTTTTACCTCTTGTTTCCTTTCTGGTGATTGTGCACCATCATATGGATTTGCGGTCGCTGGAGTATGTTGAAGAACGCCTTCGCGAGGAGAGCGAGTACCGGGAGATTGTCCAAAAGCAAATTGCTAATCTGCAGGAGCATGCCAGCGAAATCGCCCAAGATCTGGTGGACCTTCATCTTCCACCGGTTGAGGAGTTCAGCGCAAACGTTGAGAAACTCATGTTCCGTCTGCGAAAAGCCAAGTATCAATTCGAAAATCAACTCGACCAACAAGAGAAAGCCCGAATGGCTCTTTTGCTGATGAGTCTCTTTTCTGCCCTCATTGATGCCGATAAGCGCTCAGCCGCAGGGTTGGAAGACGTAACACGAAGGTCGCTACCCTCGTGGTTAGTGGAACAGTACAAAAAGGAAAAACTCCGCAGGGATGCTGGTTCGATTGACGAACTTCGGGAGGAAATTTTTCAGCGGGTTGTCGGCCAGGTTGAAAAACTCGACCTCCGTAAGGACCGCCTTTTGACCCTCACTGCTCCCACTGGTTCGGGGAAGACACTGACCAGTTTTGCCCTGGCGCTCAAGTTACGGGAACGAATTGAAAAGGAGTTCCACTACCATCCCCGAATCGTGTACGCCCTCCCGTTTATCTCCATCATTGACCAGAATTTTAGTATCCTCAACGAAGTTTTAGCTCAGCTTGAAGACTTTGAGGGGAATAGCTCAGCCTATATTCTGGGACACCATCACCTTTCAGATTTACGCTACGAAGAAGGGTATGAGGAAAAAGAGTTCGATGTCGCCCTCTCTCTCATTGAGTCTTGGGAGGCTGAAGTTATTGTGACCACCTTTGTGCAATTACTCCATTCGGTGGTGGGGTTTAAGAACCGGTTTTTACGTAAATACCATAACCTTGCCCGGAGTATCATCATCCTCGATGAGGTGCAGAATGTTCCGGCGGAGTACTGGCCCCTCTTGCGCTGGGTTTTTGTACTGATGGCCAAATATCTGGGGTGTTTCATTGTCCTTTCCACCGCCACCAAACCATTCATTTTTGAGGGAGAAGAAGCTCGAGAACTTTTGGAAGAGAAAGAAACCTATTTTCGTTCCCTGAGCCGGGTCATTTTATACCCTCGTCTCAAGAAGTCCCAAAATGTGGAAGATTTTGTGCAATGGTTTGTTCATGACTTCTACGCCCCTTCCAAATCGTATCTTTTGGTGCTCAACACCATTTCTTCCTCTCTTGAGGTCTATGAGGGCCTCAAGCGGTATGGTATTCCTGGGCTATATTACCTTTCGGCCAACCTTGTTTCTGTGGACAAGCTGAATCGAATTCGCAAGGTCAAAGAAGCGTTAGCGAGTGGTCAAAAACCGGTTCTTGTTTCTACTCAAGTGGTTGAAGCTGGAGTGGACCTTGATTTTGACTGTGCGATGAGGGATGTTGGACCTCTTGATTCCATCATTCAGGTCGCCGGTCGCTGTAATCGTCACTTTCGCAAAGGGATTGACGGTGGGGAGGTTTGGGTAGTTTCCCTCAAGGACGAACGGGGCCAGAGGTATGCTTCGTACGTGTACTCGAATCTCCTCCCCAGCGTTACCGACCAGATTCTCCGGGAGATTTCCGAAGTCCGTGAAGAGGGGTTTCTTGCCCTGGCTGAGCGCTATTTCGCGCAGGTCAGGGAGTGGAAATCGTTTGACCAATCCGAAGGTATTTACCGGGCGCTTCTCTCCTTGCGATTTTATGAAGAGCACGAAGTGTCCGTAGCGTGTTTTCGTCTCATTGAGGAGGAGGGAACCATTTATCCAGTGTTTATCGAAAAGGATGAAGAAGCCCAGAGAGTGTGGCAGCGCTTTCGGGAAATCACCAATCACCAAACCCTAAAACCCTGGGAGAAAAAAAGGGAATTGCTTAAAATTCGCAGGAGTTTCGAAGCGTATTTGGTTAACGTTCGGGTAAGTCCCAAAGATACGGCCCTTTTCAGTATCATGTTTTCGAAAAGCCTGGGGTACGTTCCTCGAGAACGGGTTCACGAGTTTTATGACCCTGAAACCGGGTTCCGAAAGGGTGGGACCGGGTCGTATGCCATCGTGATATAGAACCATGGCGCAGTCGGTGAATGGAACGCTGATTGCCAGTTACTATGCCTGTCGAAGGGAGCTCTGGTATATGGCTCACGAAATAACTCCAGAACAGGACCATCCCTTTCTGGAACTGGGACGCCTGGTGGAAGAAGAGCATTACCACGATGAAGAAAAGGGATTTTTCCTCGGTGATATTCGCATCGACCTGGTGCGCCGTGAAGAGGGAGTTTTGGTGGTAGGAGAGATTAAAAAGTCAATCCGGTCAAAGCGAAGCGGCATCATGCAACTGTACTACTACCTCTTTTCTTTGAAGGAACAAGGAGTTGAAGCCCGAGGCGAGGTGCTTTTCCCTCGGGAACGGAAAAAGATCACCCTGGTGTTAAACGAAGTCATTATCGAGGAACTCCAGAGAGCCATACGGGAAATCGAACAAATCGTCGTTCAGGAAACACCTCCCCAGCGGGAGAAAAAACCACTCTGTGCTCCTTGTGCCTTTCGCGACTTCTGTTGGGCATGAGCGAGAGTATTTACATTTTTTCTCACGGTACATTGAAACGAAAACAGAATACCCTCTTTTTCGAAACTCAGGACGGTACCCAGCGTTATCTGCCGATAGAGGGGGTACGGGACCTTCACCTTTTTGGGGAGGTGACACTCAATAAAGAGGTGCTGGAGTTTCTTTCTCGGCAATCGGTGCTTCTCTACTTTTATAACCACTATGGGTACTATGTGGGAGGTTTCTATCCCCGGGAACACTATAACTCTGGTTGTCTTGTCCTCAAACAGGCTGAACACTACCTTAAAGAGGAGAAACGAGTTTTCATAGCTCGACAGTTTGTTCGGGGAGCAATCCAGAACGCTCAAAAAGTCCTGGAATACTATTCCCGCCGAAATAGTGCTGTGGATGATGCCATCGTGCAAATGGAAAGTCTACTCCGGAACGTAGCTGACCAAAAAACCGTTGAAGAACTCATGGCCCTGGAAGGAAATATGAGGGAAGTCTACTATCAGTCTTTTGATGCGATTCTTGAAAACCAGGACTTCCAGATGGAAAAGCGAACCAAAAGGCCACCAAGAAATCGGCTTAATGCTTTAATTAGCTTTGGGAATTCTTTACTCTATACAGCTATTCTTTCGGAAATTTACCAGACCCATCTTGACCCGCGTATTGGTTTCCTCCATGCGACCAATTTCCGCAGGTTTTCGCTCAACCTGGATGTGGCTGAAATCTTTAAACCAATCATTGTAGAACGGGTTATTTTTGCTCTGATTAACAAACACACGCTCAGCGCGAAGGATTTTTCTGAATACCTGGGAGGTCTGTATCTTGGCGAAAAAGGTCGTAAAATCTTTATCGAAAAATTTGAGGAAAAAATGAAGAGCACCGTCTGTTACAAAAAAATTGGTCGCGAAGTTTCGTATCGTCGACTCATCCGCCTTGAGCTCTATAAATTGGAGAAACACCTCCTGGGCGAAGAGGAATACGAACCTCTCGTTTCAGAGTGGTGAATCATCGGTAGCCCTCGGTGTATGTGGTAATGGTGTACGACGTCGAAGAAAAGCGAGTTGGTAAAATCTTGAAAATAGGGAGGAAGTACCTTACCTGGGTACAGAACTCTGTTTTAGAAGGCGAGCTTACCGAAGCGCAGTTTGAAAGGTTAAAATCGGAATTAAAACGTTGCATGAATGAGGAAAAAGACTCCTTCATTTTCTACATCTTTCGAACGACTAAATACTCTGAAAGACAGATGCTGGGTGTCCAGAAAGGTCAGCAAGGACATTTTATATAGTTTTTTCAGACGGTGACTCTTCTCACAATATCCTGCGTCTTCCTGCAAAACCCCTGTCATTCCTGCATGGATCCCCCCTTGTCAAATGAGGTACCCACGTCCTTTTTTTCAAAACCTCGTCACGTGCGCAGGAATTGAGGGGGATTCCTCCTTTCTACCATTCCCACATGAAAACCTTTGTCA
>JBDIWM010000072.1 GCA_039638595.1 Atribacterota bacterium | reverse complement strand
ATGGTATCCTCATCGAGATTGGTAATAACGGCCACATGAGACCCCCAGAACGGGTGTTTCCCGCATGACGTAGACTTCATACTGGGGATGGCGTAGGCCATCCCCTTTTCCTTTCAAAACTCGCATTGACCAGATTGCTGGACCCGGTGGCCACATGCGATTTGGTATGGTTGAAGCACCGTTTACCGAAACCCCCCTTTTTTTCTAAAGTAACGATGGTACCTCAAAAAGAGCGAGCAGCCGGCATTCAAGGTCACTCTGAAAACGTGGTGGTCAAGCAAAGAGAAACCGTGTTGACCTGTTTTTCGCTCAAGGGTCAACCCAACGCGCTATGCATCCACCAGAGATGCCATTCCAGTTTTACCCCCTTCTCGAGTATTCCTGGCATCTAAGCCAAGAATCCAGCGCTCCCTCAGGAAAGGTTCCCAAGGTATGGGGTTTTGACAAAACCCGGACGAGCTAAGTTGACCATAAACTTATAGCGGTCCGCTCTATAGAGAAACTCGACGTACTCCACGGGGTTATCGACTTCGTCAAAGGTGATTCTTGCACAAAGAAGCCCAGGGGAACCTTCTTGAACCCCGAGAAGTTTCGCTTCTTTATGGGTGATTAAAACCGATTCCAGGGTCTGTTTTGCCCACACTACCGGTTTTGGAACGAACATGTTGAGGATCTCACAGAGTTCTCGGATCTCGGTTTCTCTTTCCTCCACGGCCAAAAATCCAGTGAAAACCTTAAGGGGTAAGAACAATTTTTGAAAACAAATTGGTTCTTCGTTGGCAAGAAGCAGTCTCTCCAGGTAGATGACTCGTTCGTCCTCAGCGAGCTTAAGGAATTCGGCGATGTCTGGTGCCGGTTTTATGAGTTCCCGTTTTAAGAGTTTACTTCCTGGTTTTAAGCCCCGACTGAGCATGTCTTCGGTGAACGTCACGAGAGAACCCAGTTTTTCAACGATTTTCGGGACCGCTACAAAGGTTCCTTTGCCTGGTACTTTGCGAAGATACCCCTCCCTGGCAAGGTCTTCAATGGCTCTCCGAGCCGTGATACGGCTTATACCATATCTTTCACATAACTCGGATTCAGACATGATTTTGTTGCCAGGTTTTAATTTTCCCTCTTCGATAAGGTACAAAAGGGCCCTTTTAAGCTGAACGTGGAGTGGTATTGGTGAAAATTTGTCAATTTGGAGCACGGTTTTACTGACAACTCCCTTCCCAAAGCTTTTGATTATTAACACTAATATTCTACGTTTGTGTAATGAAACATACAAATTTTGGAACCATATTATGTTGATTTTCCCAGTAAACTCACCGAAAGCTGAAAACCTAAACCACCCTATTGACAAATATTATAACCTGTTATAACTTATAAAAGAAGTAGTGACCTATCATTTCCTGTTAAGGGGGTTTGCGCATGAATAGTCAAAAAAGTTTTTTGGATATCTGCATTGAGTTTCTTCAGAAAATCGAGCAGGAACAGGCCAAGAACTTTGAAAAAGCTGGTCAGGTAATTGGAGACGCCATCATTGCTGGTAAACTGGTCCACGCGGTTGGTACTGGCGGTCATACTTGTCTTCCTGCTTATGACATGTTTTACCGGGCAGGAGGGTTAGTACCCGTTAGTCTTGTTATTCCAATTGGAGCACTTTATGGAGCAGCTGGTGCTCTTCATGGGATGCGTATCGAACGTTGTCCGGGTTATATGAATAGGGTTATCGACTATTATAAAATTGGTCCTGGGGATGTAGCTATTATTTTTAATAACATAGGAGTGAATGCTGCCACAATCGATGCGGCCTTGGAGTGCAAGGCTAAAGGTGCCTACACGATAGGAGTGGGTGGATCAACTTGGCAGAAAGAAATTCCCCTTGATCACCACACACGACACCCGAGTAAGAAAAATTTGATGGATATTGTGGATCTCTTCATTGATGATTACAACCCCGTGGGAGACGCCGTTATTGAGCTTGAAGGATTTGATCGGCCGATTGCTCCAATTTCTCAAATGACGGATTCATATATCGTGAGAAGAATTGAAATTGAAGCGTGCAAGTACATGCTGAGTAAGGGAGTGAAACCCCCTGTTTGGATGAGCGCAAACAGAGTCGGAGGTGATGAGGCTAACGCCAAGTACCAAGAAGAATATTATTCCAAAATCAAGTTGTTATGAGATGTATTTGGTTATAGGATTTCGGTGTGAGTAGAGGGGTTTTTTGAAGATTTCTAACCAAGGAGGAAGTCACGATGGTGCAAATTGGAAAGGTTTTAGTGTTAGGGATTTTTCTGTGTCTTTTTGCTGTGACTGGCTTCGGGTGGACCCAAAATACCATTGAAATTACCTTCTGGCATCACGAAGCACCCGCGCATCGTGTTGCCGCTTTTCAGAAAGCAATCGATCTATTCATGAAGGAGAACCCGGATGTGAGGATTACCCAGGAAGTTGTTATGTGGGGAGACGCTTGGGTTAAGACACTCTCTGCCATAGAAGCCGGAAAGTTGCCGGATTTTCAGTTTTCTATTCCTGACTTATTGCTTACCGTGTACAAGGCAGGAGCCGTGGTTCCGGTAACCGATCTTGTTAAAGAATTGGATAACGAATATCAATTTTTCCCGAAACAAAGGGATATGTATTTCCACCAGAGTGAATATTGGGGAGTACCAATCTGGACAATGATCATGTTGCTTACCTATCGACCCAGTTTCTTCGAAGAATACCTTGGAACCACAGAACCACCGAAAACTTGGGACGAGGCGTTGGAGTACGCCAGAAAAATTACCGAAGCTTCTCAGGAAGAAGTATACGGCATAGGCATCGGCGGAGCCAAAAATCTTATGACCAGCGAGCAATCCTATATCTTTCTCGCCAGCGTTGGAGCAAGGTTTTTTGATGAGGACGGGACGGTGATTTTCAACAGTCCCGAAACAATAGAAGCTGTGAAGCTCTATAAGGACTTTTTCCAGTACGCTCCTCCAGGAGCTGAGGCATGGTCTTGGGGCGAGATTGAGCTCAACATCGCTGCGGGAACCATTGCAATGTCTCCTTACTTCCCGTCGGTTCAAAAGAGATTTCACGAGGAGTTTGACAGCAGCGATTACGCTGCAGCCCATATCCCCTATTACAAAGATAGGAAAGAACGGGGGACAATAACGTATCCTAACGAGATTCATATTTACAAGCAAACTTTGGAGAAAGGAGAAGAACACGTCCAGGCAGTGAAAAGATTAGTGCGGTTTATGATGCGGCCGGATATCAACGCAATCTTAACGGCGGAGCAGGAGCCAGGCGGGTTTTTCCCTGTAACCGTTATTGCTTCTCAGGCGAAGGAGTATTGGGATAAACCCATTGTGAAGCGATTTGAGAGTATCCACAAAGTGGCTTTTGAGGCGTTGCAGGAATATGCAACTCTGTACGGTTTTGAATACGGAAGGTGGGTAAACCTGGGTATTGGAGATATTACGGGGGCTGACATTTTGGCAGAGGCTATCAACAAAGTTGTCAGCGGGCAAATGAGTGTTGAGGAGGCGGTCTCCTGGGGACAGAAACAGATGGAAAAGTATTCTATCCCGGCACAATAAAAGAGGGTAAAGCACCCCTGGTAGACACATATGTTTACCAGGGGTAAAAGGAGGAAGCATCTCGATGTCGAATGTTGTGAAAAAGACGGTAAAGGGGTTTTTGCCTCTTTTTCCGCTTGTAATTCTTCTTCTTTTTGTTTTTGCATATCCATGTATCTCGGCTTTCTTTTTCTCCCTCCACGATGTATCATTTGGCCAAGTTGCTGGACGGTATGTAGGGCTTGGTAATTTTAGAGGACTTTTCCAGAGTACAACCTTTTGGGAATCTCTGGGTAAAAGCTTCTTATGGGCGGCGGGTAACCTTGTGATTCAGCTTGTTGTGCCCTTAGGTATAGCCCTGGTTCTTAATAGGAGAATCAGAGGCATAAGTATCGCGCGATCGCTGGTGATGTTGCCATGGATTATTCCTGCTGTGACTATAGCAATTTGTATGAGGTGGATGCTCTTGCCAAGGATTGGCATTGTAAACGAGATTCTCCTTTTCTTTGGATTCCTTCGTAAACCGGTCCATTTCCTTGGTTCTTCGTCGACTGCTATGCCGTTTTTGATTTTGCTCAATTCCTGGAAATTTCTCCCCTTTGGTACTTTGCTCATTCTTGCGGCTCTTCAAACTATTCCCGAAAGCATCCTTGAAGCTGCAGCTGTTGATGGGGCACGAGGGTTTCAGCAATTTAGGTATATTACGTTTCCCATCCTTGGGTCGATGATATGGTTTGTAGGTTTTTTGGCCTTCGCCTGGAACTTTAATACCTTTGACCTGATATGGCTCACGACCCAGGGAGGTCCGGGAACCGCAATGCAAACGCTTCCTATCTTGATGTATAGGACGGCTTTCAGGGTATTTCGTCTTGGTGAAGCTTCTGCTCTTTCGGTGCTCATCGTTTTATTTCTTTTGGTTGTTGGATTGATTTATTTACGACTCTTTGCGCCTGGCGAAAGATGAGGGAATTGTTCGTCGACAACGAGCGCGGAGAGTTACCAATTGGGAAAGTCTTGGTGGGTTACTTCTCGATCTGGGTAGAAACATGGCTGAGCTGACTCGCGTCGCAACACGGAAATTCTGCAGGTTTTGGAGATAAGGGATGGATCAGGAGAGATATAGGCCATGCGATAATTTGTGATCCCCTAATTTGGTTTTTTGGCTGTATGTGGTGCTTTTGGAGGATAAAGAGCATTCTAAGCTATTTTCGGAGAAAAGAACATTATGAGCAAAAAAGAATGGCTATCTTTGGTCAACATGGAAGTTGCGTATTGGTTCTCATTCACGGTGTTCGGCTGAATGTGCCTCCGTATAACGTTATACGGATTATTGATGGTGCTGCTCAATTGGGAGGATGCGAGCATTGAAAAAACTCAAAGTCTTAAATGATCTTATTGCTATCATGTTGGTTATCGTCGTTGTCGTGCTTATGGTTTGGCCCTTTTTATATATTTTTCTCTCGTCTTTTAAGTCAATGAGGGAAATCATGTTGAGGGCAACTTTGCTGCCCAAGGATTTTACGCTCAGGAATTACAGAACACTCGTTTTTGCGCGAACGCCTGTACGGGATTTCTCGCGATTTCTCTACAATAGTTTTGTCGTCTCTTTGGCTACAGCGCTGTGCACTTTAGTGGTGGCCTCAATTAGTGGGTATTCGATTTCTCGGAATACGAGACTCAAAAGGGGTTTTACTACTCGGTTGTTGCTCCTTCTATACGTTTTTCCTACTGTTATACTCCTTGTTCCACTTTATAAGGCATTCGCATCACTTGGGCTCTACGATAACCTTGTTTCGCTGGTTATTGTGTATACTGCCTTAGCCGTTCCTTTTTGTGCCTGGCTCCTTGTTTCCTTTTTTGACAGCATTCCTCGAGATATCGAAGAGTCGGCAAGCATAGATGGAGCGAGTTCAACTGTCATTTTTGGGCGCATTATTTTACCGCTCGCGGCTCCAGGTCTTGTAACAGCGGGGGCTTACTCCTTCATTACTGCTTGGGGTGAATATATGTTTGCCTTAGTGCTGATTAATAGCAATCTGAAAAAGACAGGCCCACTTGGTTTGGCGACCTTTGCTGCCGAGCAGTATATAGAATGGGGCCCTCTCCTTGCCGGTGCTATTTTGATTATGCTGCCGGTGTTTCTTCTTTTTGTTCCCATTTCTGGGTATTTTATTAAAGGGTTTACTGCTGGGGCGGTGAAAGAGTGATAAATTCAATAATGGTTATGTATTTTAAAACCGAGAAAGGAGGATTGGCCTGTGAAAAGAAGATTTGTGCTGGTGCTTTTGGTGAGCATGGTTGCCTTTGTGATGGGTTTCCTTTCTATAGGATGGGCTAAAGTTGTGGCAAAGGTTTTGGAAGGTGTATACGTGTTACCCGTGGCGGAGCTGGCTACCACGAAAACGCATCCAGAAGTGATCAAGGTGGAAAATGAGCTTATGGAAGTGACTATTATCCCCAATC
Organism: Atribacterota bacterium; assembly: GCA_039638595.1. NCBI lineage: Bacteria > Pseudomonadati > Atribacterota > Atribacteria > Atribacterales > Candidatus Caldatribacteriaceae > Candidatus Profundicultor > Candidatus Profundicultor thermophilus. The sequence continues at coordinate 661 of JBDIWM010000072.1, read as the reverse complement.
GGGGTCGAGTCCTGTCTTCCTATCTCTTTAAAGGCGAAGAATCTGGATCCTTTTTCTATCAGGAGTTGGTCCCAAAACCTATGATTTTACCAAATGGTTTGCACGTTGTAGAGTTTGGTGGTTACTATCTTTCCCTGCCCTGGAACGATCGTGATCGCCAGCCCTTTGACCTTTCTTTTACTTTGACCCGGCAAGAAGAAGATTTTGCAGAGGTGTTACTCTCAGGCCGGGATTTGTTTAGGAAAACCTTGACCGAATGTTGGGTAAGGGTGAGGGAGGGTTCCCCTATTGTCGAAGTGGAGATCGGCATCACGAACCTCTCAAAAAATGAAACGAAAACTCTGTCTTTCAGAGATTTTGCCGTTTTGAACGTTGATGAAGACTGTTTGCTTGCCTTGCCAGTGGAAACATTGAAAGTTGTAGAGAGCCGGAATGACTGGTTTGGTAAACCAGGATTGACACTTCGCTGGCCGGCGACTCTTGTCAACTGGAGCAGTATAAAGGATTACATACGTTTTGTTACAGAAAGTTCTCTCGCCCTACCGCTTGTGGCTTTAGTGTATCCCAGTAGAAACATCGCCTTTGTAAAATGGTGGGAACCCCGAGAAGTTTTTTCGAATTGTGAGGTTTGGTCTTGGGGACAATCGGGGGTTGATGAGCC
>JBDIWM010000071.1 GCA_039638595.1 Atribacterota bacterium | reverse complement strand
GTCGTCCGGCGCGAACTCCACGATCTCGCTGAACACGCGCCGCGCCTCGCGCTCGTCGCCGAGCCGCAGGTACAGCTCGCCGATGGCCGTCCGCGCGCCCGCGTCGGCCAGCGCCGCAACGACGTTGCAGAACGGGTAAATCCGACCATCATTAATGCCAGTCGCAAGCGAAGGATTGCTCAGGGGAGTGGTACGAGTGTTCAGGAAGTGAATCGGTTGCTGAAGCAGTTTGAAGATTTTCGAAAAATCTGGAAGCAAATGAAAAGAGGAAAAGGTTTTTCGTTGTTTGGTAGGAAACCCTTTGGATGGGGACTATGAAGAAAGGAGCGTTGGAAGAATGGCAGTGAAGATGAGATTAACACGTGTTGGTCGGGCGCATGTTCCGCATTATCGAATTGTGGCCGTTGATTCTGAAGAAGCGAGGGATGGAAAACCGATTGAAATCCTGGGAAATTATTCTCCGATCATGAATCCCCCGGTTTGGGCTTTGAAATGGGATCGAATTGAGTACTGGCTTTCTCAGGGTGTTAAGCCTTCCGATAAGGTGAGGAATATTCTCCGGAAGGTGCGGCGGGAGGTTATTTCGCAGTGAAGGAACTTGTGGAGTACATGGTGAAGTCATTAGTTGATGATCCGGAACGTGTCAGTGTTTCCGAACTTGAAGGGGAGCAGTCGGTGATTTATGAAGTACGGGTGGCTCCTGAGGATATGGGGAAAATCATTGGAAAGCAAGGAAGAATTGCCAAGGCAATGAGAACTATCGTCAAAGCAGCAAGTGTGAAAAGCGGAAAAAAAGCAGTGGTGGAGATTCTGGAATAGCCCTTTTCATGCATGTTCTTTGTTCTGGTTGGTAAAATTGTGGCCTCTTTTGGCCTTCAAGGCTGGGTGAAAGTGTTCTCATTATCGGATTTCCCCGGCCGTTTTTTATCTGGTGCCTGGTTGTGGATAGGGCACCCGGAACAAGGATGGAAAGAGATTCTGGTGGAAGAGGTCACGCCTCGGGACAAAATACTCCTGGTTCGATTTCAGGGAGTCTCTTCTTCCGAGGAAGCGGAATCGCTTCGGGGTCTCTTCCTGGCTGTCCCCCGGGAAGCGGTTTCTCCCTTACCCGAGAATCAGTTCTATCAATTTGAGCTCTTTGGTCTTGTGGTTCGGGAGGGCGAAAGTGAGCGGGGTCGGGTGACTTCGGTCGTAGAGGGTCCTGCCTACGACTATCTGGTGGTGGAAGATAAACAGGGTCGAGAATTCTTACTTCCCTTTATCCGGGTTTATGTGAAGGAGGTTAACCTGAACCAAGGGATAATTCGGGTGGAATGCCCGGAAGGATTCTGGGAATGAGCTTGCGGATCGATATCCTGACCCTCTTTCCTGAGGCGATCAAGGCGTATATTGGAACTTCGATTCTCAGAAGGGCTCAGGAAAAGGGGAAGGTTTTTTTGAAGGTTCACCATTTGCGTTCCTTTACTCTGGATCGGTATCGTACCGTGGACGATTATCCCTTTGGTGGGGGACCAGGAATGGTCCTCAAGCCGGAGCCAATTTTACGAGCTGTACGTTTTATCCAGAGTTATACTGCAAGTGCTCCTCGAGTTCTCGTTACGAGTCCCCAGGGGGCATTGCTGACTCAGAAAAAAGCCTGGGAGTTATCTTGTGATACGCATCTTCTGATTATATGTGGTCGCTATCAGGGGATTGATGAGCGGGTCTTAAAACTGACCAACGCTGAGGAGATCTCCATTGGCGATTACGTACTTTCGGGTGGGGAATTACCGGCTCTGGTGATTGTCGAAGCGACGGTACGTTTGCTTCCAGGTGTTTTGGGTGATAGAGAATCGTTGGAACTTGATTCGTTCAATGATGGTTTGCTTGGTCCGCCACAGTTTACCCGTCCCCGGGTATTTCAGGGCCTGAACGTGCCCGAGGTGCTCCTTTCAGGGAATCATGTTTTGATCGGGCGCTGGCGAAAAGAGATGGCCATGCAAAAGACCAGAAAAGCGCGTCCTGATCTGTGGGAAAAGTGGCGAGAGCAGAACGAAAAGAATGGAAAAAGAGACGGTTCACGATCTTTCTAATTCATCCGTCAACTTGGTCTAATTGTGTTTTAAAGTTTTTTGGCTTTGAACCCTACGTGGTGGGGTCCAGCGTTTTTCTTCGGGAGGGTCTTCATAGAGAGCATTTTTCGCCGTGGGGTAAAAACTCAGCAAAAAGAAAGAGCGCCCGAGACAATCTTTAAAAGCTTTTGGATCTTTTCCTCGTCTTCGCAGCCTTCATTACACCTGTGGTGGCTATGTTTTTTGTATACATAATTCATCTAAGATGCTGATTCGATTTCCATATTTCTTTTTGAAATCTGTTACCAAAATCATGATATCTTGGGATCGATGTAGAGCGTCAATCTTCGCGTTTTCAAGAAAATCCTTCATGACTTCAGAGATATTGCCGTAGGAACGATACCGGTTATTCTTTCGGTCTTGCAAACCAAGGGAAAACAAGAGCTTTCAAAGTGTCTAACTCGCCAGAAACCTGGTTTTATTCCAAGGTCATCGGTATGGAAAATCGTCCCACTGACTTCATTGGTATAATGTTTTTATCGAATTGGTGAGCAGTTCCCCCTCATCGGAGCTTATACTTCAGGTACGGGTCAAAAACGGTGAGGTACTCATCAAGAATGTTCCGTGCTACTTCCAGGTCATCAATCATGGGGTCTAGGGCGAGTGCCTCAAGGGCAAGTTTTTTATCCTCTTCTACAATAGCCCGTACCGTAAGTTCTGTGATGAGTGTCTGTCGCCGGCAGAGTTCGGCAATGGGTTCAGGGAGCTTTCCACAGCTCAAACCCAAAGGACCTTCGCTTCCCAGGACTGCTGGAACTTCCACGATGGCTCCTTCGGGGAGATTGGTAATATACCCAGTGTTTGGGATATTCACCGCTTCTTCGTAACTGTTTTGGTTCTTCAAGATACCTGCAATGATGAATTCTCCTCGCTCAGTTTCAATATCTTCGAGGCGGGAAATGGGGATATCACCGGCAATCATCCGGTCGATTTCCTCCCACATTTTCGCTCTTCCCCGCTCTGCCCAGTCGAAGTCGTACATTTGGATGTCGTATCGTTCCCAGGTTTTCCGGTGCACGTTGTGGGTATAAGGGAGGTATTCACAGAGGTGACAATCCCCAGGGACAGGAAGAACACCGAAAACCTCAAAAAAGTCCATGGTGAGAGGTTCAAAAAGAGGAAGGGTTTTTCGGATTTTGGGGACCCGTTGCCGAATCTCTGGGTACATATCTTTGCCTGTTTCTTTCTCAGTGACTGAGAGCATAAAGGTACAATGGTTGAGTCCAAAAGCCCGGATGAGAAAGCGCTCTTTTGCTTTTTTGCTCATGAGGCGAAAGAGAGCGATGGATTGGTCATTCCAGCGGAAGTTGTAATCTTTGGGAATTTTAAGGCCAAGCTCTTCAGCAAAGAGGGCAGCCAGGATAAAGTATCCGAACTGAATCTGGTGGCAAATGCCAATAGTCTTTATTTTTGTGTACTTAGAGGCAGCAGTGCAAATTTTGGGTACTGGATTGGTGAAGTTCAAAAGCCAGGCATGGGGGCAGAGTTCTTCCATATCGCGAAGGATAGGCATAATTACTGAAAGATTGCGGGCAGTATGAGCAAATGCTCCTGGTCCTCCATTCTCAGCGTAGTGGTTGATTCCATATCGTAGAGCTATTTCCCGATCAAGCCTCCAGCACTTTTCCCGATCAACGGCTATAGAAAGTACTACAAAATCCGCCCCCTCTAAGGCCTCTTTTCTATTTGTGGAGCTTCTGAGGTGTACATCTCCCTTGAGAAGCTCGTTACACTTCTCAGCAAGGCGATGGATTTTTACTAGACCTTCAGCGTTGATGTCATGGAGAAAGAGTTCGACTCCCTGTAAGTCTGGATGTCGCAAAATACCAACCAGAGTCGAAAGCCCAAAAACAGCACTTCCAGCGCCGATGACGGTGATTTTCGGTCTTTTGGTCACAGACTTTCCTCCTTCCTCTTTGGAGCGGTGGAACCTTTAAGGGATAGAGATACCTCTTCGATGATACAGGGTTCCACATGATTCCCCCGGATGAGGCGAATCATAAGTTCCACAAGTCTCTTGCCGATGATTTTTTTAGGTATGTCTACTGAAGTGAGCGGGGGATTCGTGTACTGGGTCAGGTAAGTATTATCAAACCCTACAATCGAGAGGTCTTCGGGAACCCGAATACCCAGGTTTTGCGCTGCTTTGAGGACGCCTAAGGCAGCAGGATCATTGTGAGTTACGACTGCGGTAATTTCGCGGATACCTTTTTTGAGGAATTCAAGAGCAAAAGCGTATGTTTCCTGAAAGGTGAGGTTGAGTTCGACAAGGTAGTGTAAGCTTTCAGGAATTCCCGCTTCTTTGAGGGCTTTTAGATATCCTTGGAATCGGTCCCGGAAAAGGGAAATTTTTGTTGAACCTCCGATGCAGAGGATTTTTGTGTGCCCTAGGGAGAGAAGGTGTTTCGTAGCAAGATATGTTCCGGCTTCATCTGGGAGGATGACCCCTGTTGAAAAGGGTACATCAAGGCTTCCACCGAGAAAAACCATGGGAAGCTGCTTTGAAAAAGCCTTCTTGAGGTATGAGGTACCAAGACGAGTAGCCACAATAATCCCGTCTACAGACTTCTCCTCAAGGTCCCGGAGGTACAGGATGTCGAAGCCCTTTTCGATGGAGGGAAGGAGCAAAAGATGGTAGTCCATGCTTCGAGCTGTGGCTTCGGCAGAGGCAAAAACCTCGATAAAAAAGGGGTTAAAAATATCGTCAATAAGCATAGCAATGAGCTGCGAGGGTTTCTTACGAGGGGGAAAACGCAACTCTATGCCCAGCTCTTCCATTGCCTTGAGGACTCGTTCCTTGAGTTTTTCGCTGACCGGACGTGTACCGTTAACTACGTGAGAAACCGTCGTTATGGAAACCCCTGCCTTTTGGGCGATTTCTTTCAGTGTGGCCACATTTTTCCCTTCTTTGCGAAAAATTTTTGTTTTGCGCAAATTTTACAAAAAACACCACCAGTTGTCAAAAGCCTATTATGCCCAGCGTAGAAAAACCAGGGTTTCGTTCACAGTGCTTTGAGAGAGTGAGAAGCTCTTGCAAAAGGTGGGTATCCCTTAGGTGTTATTGGTCCGGGGAAAACATTAGAGAGAAAAGAGGAGACCCGGGTCAAGTCCGATTTAGGTGTCCATTTCCTCTCTGAGCTCAACAAGAGGTTGCAAGCGAAAAGACTTCGAGGATTTGCCAAAAATAAGATTGTATCATTGCTCAGTCAGGATGGTCCCTTGGTGGAGTCTATTACTGGTTTCGTATGGCAACCGAGTAGTACTGGAACTTCTGGATGGTGAAAGTGGAATGCTCGAAAAGGGATGCTTCGGAATTGTGGAAGATGAAGACGTCGCCCTGGAGGTTCTCTTTCCGGATTCCAAAGCGGTAACGGTCAAAAGATGGCACTGCCCGAAACGGCGCTTTGGGGTTCGCGTAGGTTACTGATTGGAGGAAAACCCTTGGGTCAGTGCGCTCATAAAAGAGGGCAAAGATATAGGGCATGTTCACAGTATCGGTGATATAAATCGTACTTTCTGGTGGGGCCATTTTCAGGGCATACTGAATCGCTTCGCCAAAGGAGGCGAAAAAAGCTGGCCCAGCATTGATGGGATAGGTAAAAAAGTAGCTATAGAGAAAAGAGGCAAAAGAGAGGTAGTAGCAGAGTATGAGATACCGGAAGAATGTTCTGGCATGTTCTCGAAGGAAATTCCTATTGCCGCAAGGCCAATGGCTGGCAGGAAAATGGCATTCATCCGATTCACATTCACCCTGGTTACGATTCCCAAAAACACCCCCACCAAAAACCAGACTACAAGCAGAAACAGAGGATTGAACTGAGTCCGCATTTTTCGGGTACGGAGGGTATGGAAAAACCTAAAAAGAAGAAAGGGAGGACTGAGGAGAAAGAGATATCCGTAGGCGGGGATGCTGTTTGAGGTGAGACCGTCATGTTGGGTGAGGAAAAGGAGATCCAAAAGGTCCCGGAGATTTGTTAGGGATTCAATGAGAAACCGTCCTTCGAAAAGGGATGAAACTGCACCAAACCTGGGGGTCGGCAATCGTGGTATGGAAAAGAAGGGGGTGATGATGGAATCAAGGCCCCGGAGGTTGATGAACACGAAAAGAACCACTGGTATGGCCACCAGGGCAAAGATTGCGTTCCCCAGAAGAAGAACCGGTATCCTCACCCTGCCATGTCGAAGAAGGTAAAGCAATACACAGAGGAGAAAAAGTGGGACGAAAAAGTACGCCGTTCCATAGGCATAAAGAGATAGGGCAAAAACAAGGAAAGCCAACGGGAGGAGAAATTCCCGCTGAAGAGAGCGAGAAAGAAGCCACGTTCCAAGCAACAAAAAGCCAGGGAAAATATTTGACTCTAAACCCCAGCGGGACGTCATAATATGCCAGGGGCTTATGACGAGCAAAAAAAGGGCGATGATTCCTGTGTCTCTATCGGTGAGATTCTTCATCAGGTCGTAGAAGAGAAAAAGTGACAAACACCCTATCAGGGCGTTCAGAAATCGCACCGAAAAGACGTTCAGGCCAAAAAGTCGGATAAAGGGCATGGACAGATATGCGTAGAGGGCGTTTTGCCCACTCCCCCAGGAAACGAAGTGAACTG
>JBDIWM010000070.1 GCA_039638595.1 Atribacterota bacterium | reverse complement strand
ATAGAAGAGTACTTCTCCACAATTAGGGCAGGTGGATGATTTAGGAGAGGTAGTACTCGGCATCATCTTCTGGATTTTCAGGTATTCGAAAATGTTTTTTCCTTCTTTCATTCACTCTCCCTCCCTCCTTGCCTTTCAGCACGCAAAAAGGTTCGACATGGTCGTGACTGGAGCTTCCTTATCTGTCATACCAGTAATGATTATTTTCGCATTAGCACAGAGGCAGATGGTGAAGGGTGTCACGCTTACAGGAATGAAAATCTAATTTGGAGGTGTCGAAATGCAAAGAGAACGAACAGCAAAAGCGTTCAGGATTCCCGGTGTGCTCCTTACGCTTTTAATCTTGTTTATTGTACTCCAAGGCTTTTCCCAAGGGGATTGTCAGAGCCGAGCTACGCACGAAGGAAAACCTATTCCCGAATTGAAGGTCGAGTGGGAAGAAGTGTTGACTAACGAAACAATAAAAATGAATGGGTTGACGTGGGATGGGGAAAATTTTTGGGTAATAACCTATCAGAGTAGTCCTATCGCTTGGCAAATAGCTAAACTTGATGGCTTGGGGAAAGTCGTGTTTGCTTTTTCAGTACCGTGCAAAAGCAGGGATGATATTCATAATAGTGGATTTACAAATCTGGCTTGGGATGGCGAGTTTATCTGGGCGAACAATTGGAATGAGGGAAAGATTTATTGTTATAGTACTTCCGGTTACTTTGTAAAGTCATTTGAAATTCCGTCTCTTGGTCAACTAATACCGGTAGGTATTGCATGGGATGGTGATAATCTTTGGATCTTGCATTGGAGCACAAAGACAGTGTACGAGGTAGATAGGGATGGGCAGAAAACTGGTAGAGCCCTTTCACTCGCCTCTTTTAAGCCCTCCTTAGATGCAGGGCTTGCTTGGGATGGTAGTTGTTTTTGGGTGGGGAGTAAGGGGTCTAATCTTGCGGTAAGGGTAAGCCCGTCAGGGGAGGCAATGGCCTTCGTTAGGGGTCCTCGAACAAGTGGATCGGTTAGGGATTTGACTTATGATAATAAATATCTTTACTGGATTTACCAGCAGGGTCACACCATATATAGAGCAAAAATAAGCGACAATTCGCCTTAACAACATCAAACTAGCCTTAATCTCATCCAAGTAACGATAGGAAAGCGGAAATTGGAATGGTACACTCAGACCCAGTGTTGGCTGATGACGTAAACGTGGCTGAAAATGTATCTTAAGAAGCGCTTTAAAAAGCCATCCGTAGCGGTCAAGTCCGGGTCGGTGTATCAATCCCCGGAGAGGTACGCTCATTTTGCTTGTGCTCATTGCTCCGAATACAGCGCTACCAAGGCTACAAAAACAGGTAGCGTGTGGTCCAAAGGCTTGGAATATGCTTTGAGGAGGGAAAGGTAAAGCCGGCTTCTTTGAAGCAACCATTTTGGTTATAGGATGTCGCAAACCAAAAAAACCAACCAAGCAGTAAAGTTCCTACCCTTCAAAGCCTGGGCTTGAGAAAGTTTTCTCCCCGAAGATCCGGTATTGACGTAAAACGACCTTCTCAATGTTTGGACCTCAATGGTGTTTTGCCTGGTTGGGAGCAGACGTTTCGGGAACCCCCGGGTATACCTAAAGACGGATAAACGCGTTTACCTGGTTCGATTTTTCCGGGTAACGGAAACCCGTTAAGGAGCTTCATCCTTTCAGACCAGTCCCGGCCAGACCAGCGATAAACTTCCGGTGCAAAAAGGCAAAGAGCACCACAATCGGTAATGCTCCCATGAGAGCGCTAGCCATGATCAATTCCCAGGCGGCACTCCATTTCCCCATGAGCATGCCCAAACGAACTGTGACTGGCATCATCCCTTCCTGGTTGAGGAAGGTGAGGGGAAGGAGAAAGTTGTTCCAGCTCCACATCGCGACCACCACCACCGTGGTAATGACACCTGGCCGGGCTACGGGAAAAACCACCCGCCAGAAAGCTCCAAAAAGAGACGCACCGTCAATCAGGGCGGCTTCGACGAGTTCATGCGGAATTCCCACGAAGTAGGAACGCATGAGAAGAATTGAAAACGGCGAAAAGGTGGCGATGTAGATGAGTACCAGCCCAAAAAGAGAGTTGGTAAGGCCAAAGCGAGAAAAGGTGAAATACAGAGGAATGATGAAAAGTTGCTGCGGAATGGTGGTGCAAAAAAAGTAGTATCCCACAAGAAAGGAGCTACCCTTGAAGTGAATCTTCGCCAGGGCATACGCTGCGGGGATAGCCGTGAGGAGCAAACCAAACACGGTTCCTGCAGCCAGAATGGCGCTATTGAAGAAAGCCTGTTTGAAATTCCCGGTTTGAAAGGCTTTAGCATAGTTTGAGACGTACAGCTCCCTGGGCAATCCCAGGGGGTCAGCAAAAAGGTCCGCCCGGCTCTTTAAAGAGGTATTCACGGCAACAAAAAGGGGGAACAGAGCGTACAGCAGGAGAAGGACGAGAACAACCGGCGGGGTAGACGAACTGGCAAAACCGAACTTTCGTCCACTTTTCACAGTTCAATCCCCCTTCGGCTCAGATAGGAGTAAAGCCCCACCCCTGTAAACCCAAAAAGGGCAATGAGCACCCCGATGGCTGCTCCCTCACCCATTTTGTACCCGTAGAACGCCTTCTTGTAGAGGAGGGTCGCCAGCAGTTCGGTAGAGCCGGCCGGGCCTCCCTGGGTGGTTATCCAGATCCAGTCGAACACCTGAAAAGACCAGATGATGGTCATCACTTCCATGAAAACCAGAGTGGGAGCGATTTGAGGAAGGGTGATGTACCGGAACTCTTGCCAGCCCGTAGCCCCATCCAGAGTCGCCGCCTCGTAGAGATCCTTCGAGACCCCCTGGGTAGCGCTGTAAAATACCGCGCACAGAAACCCCCACCAGGCCCAGATGTTAGCGAAGGCAATGGCATACAGAGCGGTCGAGGGTTGACCCAGAAGGGAAATACCCAGCACCTGCCCCAGGCCTCGAGTGGGATGGTAGATATAGCGCCAGATCAAACCAATGACCACAACCGGCAAGATAACCGGAAAGAAGTAGAAAGGTTGAAAGAGCTCTTTCCTAGTCCGGCGCAAAAGCTCAGCTCCCGCAAGCCCCATGCACACCGGGACGGTTAAAAAAATACCGGTCCAGATTCCATTGTGAACAAGGGACCTGAGGAAGAGGGAATCCGCAAAAACAGCCAGAAAATTTCTCAGTCCCACAAAACGGGGAATGTCCAGACCACTCCATTCGAAAAAGGCTAAAAAGACCGTCACCGCCGAGGGCACGAGGATGATTCCGAAATTGATGACGAGGGCTGGAAGCAAAAAGGGAAGCGCAATAACCCACTTTCTGGACTTTTTCGTCAGTCTCATACGAGTATCGCCCGGAGAGGGGGACTTTCTCCCCCCTCCCACTCTCCTTTCCTATCTTCGTTCCGGTATCGGTGGTACAACCCCTACCTGGAGCTCTTTCTGGAAAATCTCGTTCCACTTTTTCATGTACTCCTGGGCACTCAGCTTTCCAAGCCAGACATCCTCAATGCCCTCGTAACACCACTGCCAGGTCTCCGGTCCGAGGAAGGTCCACGTGGTGTACCCGTAAGCCCCCTTCTTCATCAGCTCGCTCTGGGTGTCCACGTGGGCGAAGAAAACCGGGTCCACTTCCGGCGGAACCAGTTCCCTGGGGATATCAACCGGGGCAACCCATTCTCCCGGAAAATCGCGCAGCATCTTAGCGACCATTTCCCGGTTGGAAAGCATCCAGATCAAAAATCGAGCGGCCTCTTCGGTGTACTTTGAACCATTGTTCACCGAAAGCGTCGAGCCAATTCCCACGTCCACGAAAGGATACTCCACTCCCTCCCGCAGCGAGGGGAACGGCGCCCATCCCCACCGATCCTCAGAGGGCCAGTAAGCAGGATCCACCAGCCACTGGAAAGCCCAGCTCCCCACCACGAGCATCGCCGCTTTGCGGGTGGCTACCATGGGGACAAAATCCGGAGCATCGAGGGCCGAATACGTTGCGAACTCTGGCCAGTAGACCAAAAAGTCCTGTTTAAAGGTCTCCATGGCTTCTATAAAGAGGGGGTCCTCCCAGCTTCGTTTCCCCGTGAGGGCCTCGTATACCACCTGAGGTCCAGAATAGTGATTAAGGTACACCGTGACGTAGTGTTCGTTGGTGGGCCTCCAGGCAACGTTACCACCGGCCACCGGAATAATACCTTTGGCCTTAATTGCTTCACAGAGAGCCACCCATTCGCTCCGGTTGGTGGGCGGTTTCCAGCCGTATTCGTCGAAAAGGCTCTGGTTGTAGATAATTCCCATGCTCTCAAATGTTTTGGGAAGAGAGTACGTTTTCCCCTCCACCTTCCCCACATCCAGGGCCAGAGCAGGAAATTCCTGGTCGAATTTTGCCTCAGCGATAAATGGGTCAAGCGGAAGCAGGAAACCTCCTTTCGCATACCGGTTCGCTTCGGCTGGTCCCATGGTCATGACGATGTCCGGTCCTTCTCCGGCGACCACCGCCGTTCGCAAAACCTCAAGCAGGTTCATTTTGACCACGATTTCCACATCCACGTTCGGCTTGAGGGCTTCAAAGGGGGCAACGATGTTTCTCTCCATCGCCTCCAGGTTCTCGGGGCTGACCGATTCGTACCACCAGATTATTTTCGCCCTCTCCTGAGCCATGGCTCCAGCCCAGACCTGGCTCAGGAGGGCCACCATCGCAATTCCCACGCATAACCATTTGACCCGTTTCATCTTTCCTTTTCTCCTTTCTGAAACCCCTGTGCCCGGGACTCCGTCCGGTTTACTCTCCGGTCCTTTCTTTCTCCATCACATTCATGGTGTTCTCGACGAGATCTTGAATCCTGTTCTGGCAAAAACCAAAAACCGCACTTCGCACCATCCCCTGGAAGGGACGGTACATATCCTCTGGGATCCCCCGTTTTCTAAGGAGTGCTCCCATGATGGACCCGGCAGTAGCCCCATTGCAGTCGGTGTCCCTCCCACACATAACTGCAATGGAGATCGTTTGTCTAAAATCTCTTCCACCAAAAAGGAGCGCAACAACCACATAGGCTAAGTTTGGCAGGGTATGAACCCAGTGGTAGTTTCCGTAGCGCTCTTCGACTTTTTCCCACACTTCACGCCAATCCTGAGCTTTTTCGCTCCATTCCATCACCTCCTTCACCATAGCACTGAGACGAGACCGTCGGGGTACCTGTGAAAGACCCGCCCGAATCGCCTCGGGAATATCGTCTCCTCCAATCACTGCCGATATGGTGGCGGCCACGAAAATCTCCCCATAAATCCCATTTTTGGTGTGGGAAAGAACGGCATCTCGATAAGCAAGCCACGCTGCCAGTTCGGGATTTCCCGGTGCCAGGTAACCAAAAATGTCAGCCCGTATCTGGGCTCCAATCCACTCACGGAAGGGATTCCAGTAGGTGGCAGTAAAGGGGGGCTTCAAGCCCCGAACGAGGTTGGCATAAGCCTGGCGTTCAGCGGTATAGACCATGTTGTAGGGAAGATGGGAAAGCCACATATCCCCCACATCCTCAGAGGTGAAACCAAAACCATTTTCCTGGACGAGCTTCAGGTTAAGAATGGTGTAATCAAGGTCGTCATCCTGGGGTACACCGGTGATGTTTCCCCGGGTTGCTTCCAGAGCGGAGGGATGGAACGGATGCCTCCCCGCTTCGATCTTTTCCAGAACATAGGGAAAATAGTCACGAAGGGGGTAAGCTTCGACTGCTTTGAGATACGATTCGATTTCCTCTCGGGACCATCCCTCTACGGGTTTTCCGAGGGTGCACCCAACACATCGTCCAAGCCATGCGCCCTCGATGCGTTCACGCAAAACATCCAGGTCACCTTTTATGGCTCTCCTACTCGCTTTTTCCGGCTTTTCCCTTTGAATAGTTTCCCAGTCCGAGGGTTCAAAGTAAGGATAGTCCGGTTTTTCCTCCAGCCCGGAGAGCGCCGCGTAAAACCGCTCAACGGGTTCCAGAGAATGGGTCTCCGCCAGATTCAGCAATTCCCTTTCAAGCGACGGAGAAACCTCTTTCCCCTCTTCCTTAAGCTGAGTGAGTTCGAACCGAAGCAATTCCATCATGGTTTCTTTCTGGAAATAAGCGAGGTTCCCAGAAGGACTCTCTCCATCCTTGATCACGTACGCACCTCCTCCGAACCGAAATTGAATCCATCTCTCCCCTTCAAGGATACGCAGAGCTTCGCGAACCGTAGGTCTTCCTACACCCAGGACTCGGGCTAACTCATTCTCTGCGGGAAGTTTCTCGCCCCGTTTCAGCACTCCATGAACAATGTCTCTTCGAATCTCCTCGGCCACCAAAACAGGCAGAGTTTCTCTTCGCACCGGTCTCATGAGATGTGTCCTCCTTCGTCTTAGCCTGTCCCCAAAATTTGTAATACAATTTTACAATACATATGTAATTTGGTAAAACATACCACCGTCACTCGACTATGTCAAGCCCTCCATGTCTTCTGGCAAGAAAACATTCCCTGTAGACCCAACCCTCAGGATTACTCCAAATCAGCAGAAGAACAAAAACTCATCGAAACCCTTCCGGGGGCAAAAATCGCTTGAGAAAGCTCTCTGAAGCGTTCTTCTGTATTCTCTGGAATGCCACCCGGGTTTTTTCCTCTGCTTCCTGGTCAGAGAGTTTCATCCCCACTTTCTGAGCAATCATTTTCAAGTACTCCACCGCTTTTTTCAGTTTCTC
>JBDIWM010000069.1 GCA_039638595.1 Atribacterota bacterium | reverse complement strand
AATCGGTGTTGATGCCCATGGCCCGGGCTGCATCTTTATTATCACCGGTGGCATAGATCCAGTTTCCAAAACGGTGGCGATGAAGGATGATTCCCAGAATAGCAGCAAAAATGGCAAACCACAGAGACTGGATGGGGAAAAAACCCAGGATGGTTCCTACAAAAACCCTCTCAAAGGTGGAACCGGTCGGAACGTACTGTCGAATCCCCAGGGGCATCATCTGCGACCATACATAGAGAATCCCCCTCCAAAACATGAGGGTTCCCAGGGTGGTGATAAAAGAAGGCATCCGGGTCCGGACGGTGAGAAAACCATTCAACCATCCCAGCCCCCCACCAACCAGAATCGATAAAATGAGACCAAACAAGGGGGTAAAGCCAGCATAGAGAGTGCGGGCAAAAATATAGGCACAGAACGGCAAAACCGAGGCCACCGAGAGGTCGAACTCTCCACAAATCATGAGCATTCCCACCCCCAGAGCCACCACGCCCAGATCCGGGAAAAGTTTCCCCAGAGCCGCGATATTCCGCGAATTGATAAAGACGTGTCGGGGACTGAAAAGAGAAAAAACCACCACCAAACCCACAAAAACCAAAAATGTGCTTGCAGCCCTCTGCCGTAAAAACTTTATCAGACGCTCCATCAGCCTCTCCTCCGTAAAATTTCTGGGGCGACCCAAGGCCGCCCCAGAGCGCTACCGAATGTGCAGGGGAGAGAGTTTCTCCAGCAAAGAAATTTTATCCGGGGAGTCCACCAGGTATCCTCCGGTATCGATGTTGGGAGTGAAGCCGTACTTGTTGTACAAGTAGAGTACGTAGACCGCAAAGTATCCCTGGAGGTACTGCTGCTGGTCAATGGTGGCCATCACGTAGCCTTCCTTAATCCCGTTTAAGGTATCAGCCGTGGTATCAAAACCACCGGCGATGATTTCTCCAGGATTCTTTCCAGCCGCTTTAAGCGAAGCAGTTAAGCGGTCCGTACAGATACCACCCAGTCCAATGAGGAAAGTGGTTTCAGGATGAGCCAGAAGGTAGGAAGTCTCCCGAGCCTCAACGGTGGTCATTTCCAGACCCCCGGCATCGATGATTTCGTAGGAAGTGATACCGTACTCACCCATGGCCTCAAGCACACCGCTTGAACGAATCTTGGCGTAGTTCGCACCCGGAACTTCGGCCGCCATGGCCACATGCGCTTTAGAAAGGTCGATTCCTTTTTCCTTGGCGATATCAAAGAGCCTCCGGCCCAGACGGTAGGCTGCCGCCTTCTCGCTCTGACCGATGTAACAAAGGCGCGCATTCCCGGCCGCTCCCTGGGAGTCATCGTTATTCATCCCAATCACCGGAATTCCTGCCGCCAGGGCATCCTCCACCGGTTTATCCCAGGCGGTGTCATCGTTAATCACCAGAGCAATACCCTGGGGTTTTAAGGCTACTGCTTCCTGGAAACGCTTCTGCTGCAACGCCAGATCCCCTCCGCAGAGGTCGATATCCACTCTGCATCCCAGTTCTTTGGCTGCATCATTAGCTCCTTTTTGCACTACCGCCCAAAAGGGGTCGTCACCTCCGTGGGTGACCAGGCGGAAATACATCCCTTCCCCAGGTTTGGCTTCCTGCGCCATCACCCCAGAAGTTGCCCAAACCACAAAGACCATCGTCAAAACCAAAAACCATGCTTTTCTCATGCCAGTTCCCTCCTCTTCATCGCTTTCAAAAATGCGCCTTTCCCTCAAACATACCCTCCATACCTTGCCCTTTTCCCCACCTCCTCACCAGGTATCCCGAACCAGATTCACGATAAAAGGGGAGAGCCTTGGTAAAACCAGGGACCACTTTTCTGAAAAATGGCCAAACTCGGATGACGCAGAATTGGAAATGCAACACCCACCCCTTTTTATACAGTATATGCTTCCCTCGTTCTCAAGTCAACACCAAGCGCATTCCCAGCCACTCCCCAAAAATCCGCTTTTTGCCGGACCTCCCGGGAATAAAGAAGAACCGCTTCTGGCTTTATATCAAAAAAAGAAAAGGAGGCGCTTTCGATGCCTGAAATCGGTGATTGGGCTCCAGATTTCACTCTCAAAGATCAACACGGGGAAGCGCAAACCCTGAGCCGTTTTCGTGGGAAAACGGTGATCCTCTCTTTCCACCCTCTGGCTTTCACCCGGGTTTGCACGTACCAGATGCAGGACCTCGAAGCCAAGAAGGGAGAACTCGACCAGCTGAACGCCATCGCCTTTGGATTGAGTGTGGACCCGGTGCCCTCCAAGCACGCCTGGGCCAAAGAAATCGGGGTGAAAGAAACCCTCCTCCTTTCAGACTTCTGGCCCCACGGGAAAGTGGCCCAGGAGTATGGGATTTTTGACCAGGAAGAGGGATTCTCCAAAAGAGCGGTATTCGTGGTCGACAAAGAGGGGAAAATCATCTGGAAAAAGGAATATCCCTTAAAGGAGCGCCCTGATATTGAGGAAATCATGGCGGTGGTCAAAAAATAGCCTTTTCCTCCTTCCGGAAACGTGCTATCATGAGAAAAAATCCGGAAGGAGGAACCCATGACTCCGTACGAGCGCATCATCAACGCCCTGGAGGGGAAATCCACCGATATTTTACCCTATGTTGACGGGTTTGAGTGTTTGGAAGCTCGCCTTGCTTTCTTCGGTCCCCAGGTGATGAAGGCCCCCTGGGATGAGGTGGCCCTTTTTGAAGCGGAACTCTTCCGCTCTGACTGGGTGATTGTCCCTGGACCCCTCAATATCCCTGGAGGACCGGGAATGTTCTGCGATATCCTCTCTGAAGATGAAACCCATATTTTGGCCCGCACCTTTTACGGAGGAGTCTGGTACTGGCGCAAAAAACCTTACTACGCCAAGGCCATCGCCAACCCCGTTCGGACACACAACGATTTTGAAACCCTTCCAGAACCCGACTGGGAAGCGCTCCGCAAGCGAGCTAAAACTTTGCGGGACCCGGTAAAGAAACTAAAAGACCGGGGATATTTTGTCACCATGGAGGGGAAGGGAGCCTTCGAAGCAACCTGGATGCTCTTTCGAGGCTTAGAAAACACCTGGACGGATACCGTAGATGACCCGGAGTGGGTAAAAGCCATGTCTCGTCGGGCTACCGAAGCCATCATCAAACTGGGGCTCATCATCGCTGAAGAGTGCGAGGTGGATGGCATTTGGGTTACCGACGACTTAGGGACTCAGGCCGCACCGTATTTCAGCCCCAAAACTTACCGGGACATTTTTCAGGAAAACCACCGCCTCCTGGTCGACTCTTTCCACGCCCGGGGACTCAAAGCGATGCTCCACTCCCACGGAAACATCATGCCTCTTTTTTCCGGTATGGTCGAAGCTGGATTCGACTCCATTGATCCGCTCGACCCTTACGACCACATGGATTTAAAGCAACTCAAAAAAGAGTTCGGGGACCGGGTGACTCTCAAAGGAGGCATAAGCTGCACCATTGGAGGCATGGCTCCGGAGGAATTGGCCACACACGTCTGGGAGGTGGTGACTACCGGAGGAGACCGGCGCTTCATCCTCTCCGGGGCTGGGGGAGTTCCGCCAGAGATGAGCCTGGCCAATTTCAACCTTTACCGCTCCTATATTGAGCAGGCCCGAAGGGGAGAGAAACCCAAAGCGAACTAAGTCGATTCTTGCACCGACTTTGCGCTCTTATCTTGGTACATTCGGGAGTCAGCTATCCGAACCAGCTCGGAAAAATCCGTGGCATCGTCCGGATAAAGGGCTACGCCCACGCTCAAAGAGAGCCGAATCCGAAAATGCTGCACCATAAACTCTTCGGTCACCACCTCATGCAGAAGCCGCTCAATTCGTCTGGTATCGTTTCGATGGGTGATTTCCCGCTGCAGGAGTAAAAATTCATCTCCCCCAAAGCGGGCTAAAAGGTCCGTCTGGCGCACCACATTCTTAAGACGAGTGGCAAAGAGAACCAAAAGAGTATCACCCACCTGATGACCAAAGAGGTCGTTCACTTTTTTGAAGCCATCAAGGTCGATGAAAAAGAGGGCAAAGCGTTTCTCCTTTCGCTTTTCCAAAAGACCTTCCACCTCTTTCAGAAAAGCCGCCCGATTCAAGAATCCGGTCAAGGGATCATGAGTAGCCTGATGGACCATCGACTCTTCCAGAGCTTTTCTCCTACTCACATCGATCGCCATACCCATCACCCGGGCAAAGCTTTCCTCATACCCCGCAACTACCTGCCACTTGCAGTGCACATGAACGGGGTTCCCGGAAAGGCTTTGGCTTTCCTCCTCCCACTCAAAGGCGCATTCCCCCCGGGCAATGGCTAAAATATACTCCCGGTATTTGGCGAAAGCATAGGGGTCAATGCACTGCCGTAGATTTTTGACCAGCTCTTTTTTGCTCTTGACACCACAGAGTGTCAGGGCGCTAGCATTGACTTCCAAAATACGTATCTTTCGCACCACCCTGGCCACTTCCTCTCTGTGGGTATCAAGATGTCGTCCCAGGTTTTTCACCCCCCTGGCTAAAAGCCCATTGGCATACAACTTGAGCGCCGAAAAATCCTCTTCCCAGAGGGGTACCGGAGAAGCCTCAAAAAGCTGACGATTCAGCCTCT
Organism: Atribacterota bacterium; assembly: GCA_039638595.1. Lineage (NCBI taxonomy): Bacteria > Pseudomonadati > Atribacterota > Atribacteria > Atribacterales > Candidatus Caldatribacteriaceae > Candidatus Profundicultor > Candidatus Profundicultor thermophilus. Next base: position 2,532 of record JBDIWM010000069.1, on the reverse strand, counting down.
GTTCTACCAAGTACCAGTTTTCCCGTTCCTTCCAGGAAGTCACATCCTGAATCAGGCTCTCGTAGCGTCCACGCTTCTTATCGTAGGCCACCCATTCCTCCACCCACACCGGTGGTTCTCCCACCAGGCGATAGCGGAAAACCGCCTGCAGTCCTCGGTTTTCCAGAAAAAGCATCTTTTCCCGCCATACTGCCTCCCGGTCTTCATGATGAATGGAGGGGTAAAAGTCCCCTTCCTTCCTTAAAAGCGCCCGCGAAAGGCCAGGGCAATCCAGACCTCCCTCCACCGACAGAAGACTCTCCGGAAAGTGCTTCCAGACCAGAAAAAGGAAGGGGAAAGAGTTAAGACACGACCCAAAATGGGGAGACACTTTCGCCAACGGTAACCCTCCTTGACAGTATTTATTATAGGCCAAAATCTTTACCAAGGGAAGAGACTTCCAAAAAATCCAGCCCAGAGCGACTTCAAAGAAGGGGAACGGCAAAAGCAACGCGGTAAAAGAGCGCATTTGAAAAACTCCTCAGGCCACAAGGCGAGCACGATTCGGTTTCTTCGGTCCGTGTCTAATTCACCATTCACTTGTCAAATCGCCGCTCGTATCGTATCATATTTCGAAAAGTTCGCGAGGGGGAAAACGGTGGCCAAAGAGGAACGAGATTTTCGTATCATCGGGAAAAAGGCGATTCTCCACATTGAAGACCGAGTGTGCGAAACTCCGGCGGAGCTTTTCCAGAGCCGGGCTTTCCGAGAAGTGCTGCAGCGGGCGATCCAGGAGTTGCGGAAGAAGAATTCTCCCCTTCTCAAATTTTTCGCCCACCAGGACGACGAAGAAAAAAACATAGCATTGCTTGTCCAGGTCCTCCAGATGCTGACCAAAGTTCCCCTGGACATCGTTCCCAAAGTGCTCCCCGAAACCGAAAATTTCCTCCGGTACCGGATGGAGCTCCACGGCTTCGTGGAGTACCTCTACAATTTCTGGCGAGGTTTTGACCGCTTCATTGTGAGCGTTTCTGAGCATCGCAATTTAGACAAGCGACCCTACCGGACCTTCAACGCCACCATCGAAACCCTCACCCACCTGGTGCGCAGCACCTATCGGGATATTCAGGAAAACATCGCCAACCGCCATCCCCGGGTGTACCGTCAGGTGCGGGCGGGGGCCAACATCTCGGTCATTGCCGTCCCCCAGGCTATTCCCCTTCCTTCTCCGTACCGAGAAAAACTGGAGGGGATTCCGGTGGTTCGCCAGATTCTCCTCCATCCACCCCTCATCCTCGAACCACCGATGAACAAGAGAACCGGCCGTTTTGAAAAAATCGCGGCGGATCCCTTAGCCAAATTGGAATTTTCCAAACGAGAATGGATTGCCTACCCAGCCAAAGTGGGACCGCTCCTCATCCTCATCTACGTCCATGAAAAATTCTACGAGCTGGGATTTTCCCTCTGTAACCTCTTTGAGCTTGCCGAGGACGAGGACCTGAAGCGCAAACCCGATGCCATTTACGCCTTTGGGGTCCCGAAAGAAGCCGTGGAGGGACTGGCGCCCTTTCCCACGGTCTTTTTCGATGACGAAGAGAGGGAAATACTGGTCGCAGCCTGCCCCAATCAGGACGAATTTGGCTATTTCGGCTATCTCAAAAAGATGGTGCTGACTCTGCACAACATCGTGATGATGAAACGGGGGAGATTACCTTTCCATGGAGCTTTGGTGCGGTTTACCTTTATAAGCGGTGTAGAGGTGACCCTCCTTCTTATCGGAGATACCGGTGCGGGCAAGTCCGAAACCCTGGAAGCCTTCCGGATCCTCGATGAAGAACGGGTGAGCGACATGAGCATCATCGCCGATGATATGGGTTCCCTGCAGATTGAAGGCGATACCGTGCGGGGTTATGGCACTGAAATTGGCGCCTTTTTGCGCCTGGACGATTTACAGCCGGGATATGCCTTCGGACAGATTGACCGGGCTATCATCATGAGCCCGAGCAAAATAAACGCCCGGGTGGTGCTTCCGGTCACCAGTTTCGACAAGGTGATGGCGGGATACCCAGTGGATGTGATCCTCTATGCCAATAACTACGAAGAAGTCGATGAGGAACACCCCATCATCGAGCGCTTCACCACTCCTGAAGAAGCCCTGCGGGTTTTCGCTGCCGGTGCGGTGATGAGTAAGGGCACCACCACCTCCACCGGTATCGTCCACTCCTACTTTGCCAACATTTTCGGTCCTCCCCAGTACCGCAAGCTTCACGATGGCTTAGCTTCCCGATTCTTCGATGAATTTTTCCGCCTCGGACTCTTCGTGGGCCAGATTCGAACTCGCCTGGGGATTCCAGGATGGGAACAGAAGGGCCCTGAAGAAGCCGCCCGGGAACTGTTGCGAATTCTGGAAGAAAAAAAGTGGTGAGTTTTTCGGGAGATTCTTGACAACCCCACACTCTTGTGTTACATTTACTTTTGCCTTCGGGCAGGGAAAGATGAACCTTGAAAAGTCAATATTCCGCCTACTTCCAAATGATTTTGAGTTTTTCCATT
>JBDIWM010000068.1 GCA_039638595.1 Atribacterota bacterium | reverse complement strand
CCTCGAGTACGTGGAAGAAAAACCTTGAAGGAGTTTCTCCTTCAAGGTTTTTCTTTTATAATTCTTCGATGTAACGGCGGTACTCCTGCACCAATTCTTCAGCTCGCAGGCGGTCTTTCGATTCGGCAAAGAGACGCACCAGGGGTTCTGTTCCCGAGGGACGTACCAGCACCCAGCTATCATCCTCAAAGATCACTTTATAGCCGTCGGTAGTGATACGGTTTGGAAAACGGGCGGTCATTTCATCGATTCGAGCCAGAATTCGTTCTTTCTTGGTTGGGTCCACGGTCATTTTGGTTTTCACCTGATACCGTAAAGGGAGCTGTTTCAGGATTTCACTGAGCGGTTTTTCATATTTGGCCAAAATATGGAGGATGTACGCTGCCGCCATGGCGCCGTCACGACCCCAGACAAAATCCGGAAAAATCATGCCCCCATTTTCTTCGCAGCCGAAGATACCCCCTTCCTGCTGGAGGGCCTTGGCCACCACCAGATCTCCCACCGCCGTGGCAATCACTTGGCGATTCCATTTCCGAGCAATATCCTGGAGCATGTGGGTGGTGGCGACCGTGGTTACGATAGGTCCTGGAGTTTTTTGAGAGGCCAGCTCTTCAGCAACGAGGCTGACGCTCCAGTCTCCGGGGACGAATTCACCGTGTTCGGTGATCACGATTAAACGATCCCCGTCACCATCCTGGGCAAACCCTAGAGCGAAGTCAGCGTGTTTGATAAGGGTGGTGATATCGGTGAGGTTTTCTGGAATTGGTTCTGGGTTTCTTCCTGGAAAATGTCCATCAGGATGAGCATTCAAGCTTACCACTCGACAGCCCAGTTCGCTTAAAAGGTATGGAGTAATAAGAGAAGGGGCGCCATTCGCGCAATCAATGACCACCCGGAAGCGATTTTTACGGATTGCTTCCCCATTCACCCTTTGTATGATAGCGTTAATGTATGCGGACCGGATATCTCTTCTCTCGGTGTACTGGGGAATCTTGGGCCAGGGAACCCGCCGAAAATCCTTGGTGAAAAAGATTTTCTCTACGTCGATTTCTTTTTCCCGATCAAGGCCTTTACCGCTTTTTTCCATAAACTTGATGCCATTCCATTCCGGGGGATTGTGGCTCGCGGTGATCATGGCACCCCAAGCCTGCCACTGTCGGCAAGCCCATTGCAGAGCCGGAGTCGCAGTCACTCCGAGTTGGACCACATGACATCCTGCTGAGAGAAGTCCTGCTACGACTGCGTGGTAGAGCATTTCGCTATGCTTGCGGGCATCTCTTCCCACCACCACGGGTTCACCCTCAACGAAGGTTCCGAAACTCAGGGCCAGTTCCGTGGCCATTTCCGGAGTCATGACCTCATTGGCGATTCGACGAATGCCGAATGTCCCGAAAAGTTTTTCCATCGCCACACCTCTCCCTTCTTGGTTGGTATTGGTGCCAGTGCTAAAATAAAATGGGATTCGTTATTTTCATTATACGTGATGGGTAAACTTTTCGGAAGGAGGAAGAAATTGGAAGAGAAGCTGGAAACCATGGCTCGGATTGGGGAACTCATTACCTCGGATCTCTACTTTGAAGATATTCTTCGCCTCATCGTGACCATGACTGCTCAGGTGATGCGCTCGAATCTTTGTTCGCTCATGCTCCTGGATGAAAAGAAAAGGGTTCTGGAACTCAAAGCCACCCAGTCGGTGAGCGAAGCGTACAATCGAAAAGCCCCCCTGAAACTGGGAGAGGGGATTGCCGGGATTGTGGCTCAAGAGAAAAAGGCGATTGTGGTACGGGATGTGCGGGAGGACCCTCGTTATATCAACAAAGATATTGCTGAAAAAGAAGGGCTCTGTTCGCTGGTGAGTTTACCGCTTCTTGTGCGGGGGAAGGTCATCGGGGTGTTGAATCTCTATACCTCTGAACCCAGAGACTTTTCTGAAATTGAGATTCATCTTTTGACTGCCATAGCCAGCCAGGCAGCGGTGGTGATTGAAAATCACCGTTTACTCTTGGAAAGTCAGGCAGTAAAGGAGGAACTGGAAACGCGCAAAAAGGTGGAACGAGCCAAAGGAATTCTGATGCAGGAATTCGGTGTGAGCGAAGAGGAAGCTTACCGGAGGATTCAAAAATACAGTATGAACACCCAGAAGAGTATGAGAGAAATCGCTGAGGCCCTGATTTTAGCCTGGGAAATGAAAAAGAAGGGTTAAATGGACTTGCGAAGTAGGGAGGCTAAGAAAAAACCGGTACTCAAAAGAACGATGGTAGCCCCAGAAGGGGTATTGAGGTAAAAGGAAAGCACAAGACCAAAGGCGCACGAAGTGATACTGAATAGTGCCGAAAGGAAAATAACCCTCTTGATTTCCTGGGAAAGATGCAGGGCGGTGGCGGCTGGAATCACCATAAGAGCCGAAACCAGCACAATTCCCACCACGCGAATGGCTACGACGATCACCATGGCAACCAAGGCAGTGAATAGGTATTGAAAGCCTTCTACGGGGGTACCTAAAGCTTTTGTGGTCTCAGGGTCCAGGGTGATGGCGATGAATTCTTTGAAAAATAGAAGGAGAAGCAACAAAACCCCAGTCAAGGTGGAGGCAATGATGACAAGGTCGCTTCGGGTTACGGCCAGAATGCTTCCAAAAAGATAACCGAAAAGGTCCACCGTGTAACCCTGGCTAAAGCCGAGAAGAAAAATCCCCAAGGCCATGGTGCTGGCGTAGAAAATGCCCACGACGGTGTCTTCTCTGAGGCTACTTTTCTGGGTGAGAAGGGTGATTCCAAGACCAACGAGGATACAGAAGACGAGTGTGGTCAAAATGACGTCGGTCCGTAACAGGTACCCTAAGGCCACTCCCCCGAAAGCAGCGTGGGAAATACCGGCTGATACAAAGGAAAAATTTTTGAGGACGATAAAAACCCCAAGAAGCGCACACAGCGTTCCCACCATGAACCCAGCTGTGAGGGCTCGTTGCATAAAACCTAAGCGTAGGATTTCCATGTTATGGTTTTTCCTCTTTGGGTTGATAGCATGGGATGGGATTCTTTTCCACCACAATGTGGGGGATTTCACCGTGATGGAAAAAAGCGGCTTCTTTCCCGTACATCTTTTTCAGGTTTTCGGCGCTGATAACCTCTTCCGGTCGGTCGTGGCAGATGATGGTCCGGTTCAGGCAGGCAATGCGGTCAACGTACTGGGCAATCACTCCCACGTCGTGAGAAACGGTGATAATGGTGGTTCCCCTTTCTCGCAGAGCGAGGAGAAGCTCGTAGAGGCTTTCGCTTCCCTGGGGATCGATGGCGGTGGTTGGTTCATCAAGGAGTAGAATTCGTGGTTCACAGGATAACGCTCGAGCTAGAAGCAATCGTTGCCACTGACCACCAGAAAGGGCCCGGATAGGACGGTGCCGTAGTGATGTTAAATGGACCATCCTTAACACCTCATCCGTTTTTTCGTAGTCGGCCCGTTTTGGTCTTCGTCCGATTCCGATGAGGCCATACCGTCCAGTCAGGGCAAATTCTTCCACCGTGATGGGAAAACGACGATCGATGGTGCTCCCTTGAGGAACGTAACCGATTTGATGTCGGGATGGACCGAGCTCGGCAAGGGATTTCCCGAAAATCAAGATTTCTCCACGTTGCAGAGGAAGAAGACCCAGAATGAGTTTGACAAGCGTGGTTTTTCCCGCACCATTTGGGCCGATAAGGGCCAGAAATTCTCCCTCTTCGATATGGAGTGTCACATTTTCTAAAACGGTGTCCTCCTGGTATCGGAAGGACACCTCGTTTATTTCAATAGCTCTCTGTCTTGGTATTGGCACTCAGTCCTTTCAAAATTTGCATGAAGTTTCTCTGCATGAGTTCAAGGTACGGAGTGTCAGGAAACACCCCCAGGGGGTCAAGCTCAATGATCGTACTTTTTGTTTCCTGAGCGAGAACCTGAGCAATTTTCTGATTGAACTGCGGTTCTGCAAATACTACTCGCACTCCCTCATTATTCATGGTCTCGATGAGTTCCCGGAGTTCCTGAGGGGTTGGTTCTCTTTCTGGAGCCTTTTCAATGACGCCCTGAAGAAGAAGACCATAGTCTCGTGCCATATATGACCAGGCATTGTGAGAGGCAACAAAACTACGGTTTTGCATCTTTTCGATTTCCGTCACAAACCAGGCATCGAGTTGCTGCAGTTTCTTCTTGTACCCGCTGGCCCGTTCCTCATACCAGGCCTTTCTTTCTGGATCGAGGGTAGAAAGGGATCGGGTAATGGTGTCGACGATTTGCTGGGCGTTGCGCAGAGAAACCCAAACATGGGGGTCGGGAAATACTTTCCCATCTTCCTCTTCGGAAAGGATTTCGAGTCCTTCACCGACTAACACTACGGGCTTTGTTTCATCCACACCTTGGAGGAGTTTTTCAAAGACGGTGTCAAAGCCTAAACCCACCAGAAAAACCACCTTTGCCTGGGCCATTTTTTGCACATCTCTTGGAGTCGGTTCATACGCATGGGGATTAAAACCATTGGGAACCAGCTGGATGACTTCTACCCGTTCCCCACCTACCTGTTTTACAAAGTCACAGAGCGGCGGGATGGAGGCAGCAATCGTGAGCGGCGCTTCCTGAGCTCCGGAAGCGACCACAAAAAAGAGAATGATTACAACGAACAGCATAGGTATCGTTCGAAACATAACCTATCATCTCCTTTTTTCCTTTGCTATTAATTATTATAGTAGAGTCGGCAAGTGGCTTAAAACGCTCCTCCTCTGCCTCCACCGGAACCACCTCCAAAGCCACCTGCACCACCGGAAAACCCCCCACTTCCAAAACCTCCTTTAGAGTATGAGCGAGCTTGAGACTGGGTGATGGTGGAGATGGCAGTTACGTGGAGGCGGTGCAGTTCACTTCCAAAAAGGTACGTACCAGGATGGTAAAAGAAAGGGTGAGGACTCTCTCGTTCAAAAACCTCCCGAGGAACTAATTTTTCTAAATTTTTCATCACTTCCTGAGCAATGCCCAGGGCAGTGGCATAGATAAGGTACTTTTCCCAGATGATCACTGACTGAGGTGGTCGTTCAGAGAGGAGCGAATAGTCACTTAAAAACCGGGCGAAACTCTGCCAGCGCAGGAAATACATTCTCCCCTCCTTGTTCCAGCGGCCAAAGGCGTCTTTTCTTACCATGAGGATGACTCCACTGCCGAAAAAGAAAGTCCCTGCCAGGATGGTCCAGAGGGAAAGGAGGTGTGCGGTCTCTGGTTTTTGTGTCGGAAGTACCGCAAGACTCACAAGCATCATCAAGACCGCTAGGACTTTGGCCAGAACATTACCAGTATTCTGAAGATAACGCCGTCGCCGCAGTTCTTTTAAGACTTCATTCTTATAAGCCTGAAACAGGGTATTGAAAGAACGGGCTTCAGAGACGGAATTTTCCAATCTTTCCCTGAGGGTATCAAAAGAAAAGGTGTTACTCGTGGCGAATTGCTGCAAAAGTGTAAGAAGCTTCATCTCAGAAGGGGAAAGCTCGTGTGATGGTGGTTTTCCCAAAAGACGGATGAGGGGTCTTTTCCCTTCTTCCTCAAAGGTGATCGCTCCCTGGTGGTACAGATTAAGAAGGGCAGCAGCAACGCCTTCATCTCCGACTTGAGAAGCGAAGTGTCGCACCACGGCGTTGACGAGATCCGGTGGATCCGGGTACGGTGGCTCCTGCTCGTAGAAGCGTTGGTAATCCACCGGGACCTCCCGACCCAGAATAAGGTAAATAATGAGGAAAAGCATGACAAAGAAACCCAAAACCCCCGTCCAGAGAAAAACCTGGTTTCGGATTTCTTTCTGGTACGCCGTTTCTACCCTTTGTACTTCTTCTAAAGATAGCGTAGGGTTTTCCACTGCGTACAGCATACTGGGAAGTGGTTCCAAGATAAAACGCGCTTCAGCAATACTCCGTGGGGGAAGACGGAAAATCTGAAAGAGGTATCGGTTTCCCGTTTTTTGGGAGAACATTTTCGGGTGGGTATAGACATGGTGTACGCGTACATGATCTGGAAAATCGAACACTCCCTCTAAAAGTCCAACTGGGGCATCCCAATCACCCCAGAACTGGCGAAAAATCTGGGTCACATCTACCCCGCTTTCCACCACGTTTCGGACTCGATACGTGACGTGCAGGGTCACCCGGGGATGGGTTCTCGGGTCAAGACGTGTGGTGCTGCCTTGGGGTACTAGCCAAACCCGGGCGGAAAACCCACCCTGGGGAAGGGAGGAGAACTCCACGTCCTGCGCGTTGAGGCCCTCAGTCCAGATCGTGACATCCTTCATGATTGCATATCGGGAGGGGGGTATTTCTCGAAATACACCCCGGAAGGGCTTGCGCATCCGGTAGTGAATGGTTTCGTGGACTTCCATTTCCCCAGCCTCAGAAAGGGTGGATTCGATCTTGGCTGACTCCACCTGGTAGAGCGCGTTAAAGTACCAGGAAAAGTAGGGGTTACCGCTAAGGTATTGGATGCCGATAAAGAGGAGCACCAGAATGACTCCGAAAATGACCCGTGCTCGAGTACCTTTCCCCCTCATGAGTGTACTCCTCCCTTTTGCTTTTTTTCCCAGAACCATTATACTCGATTGAAGAGTACCTCTTTAACGGGTTTTCTTTCAATTTTCTTATTTCTTCTTTTCCGGGGGACGGGGTTTATTCATGGACGGCGGGAAACACATTAAGACCACTGATGTAGTTTTCGGTATCCATCATCGAGTCTTTCTCTGGTGAACTCGGTTAGAAAATGTGTAACGTTGTTTTGCGGGGGAAAACGGTTAAATTTTTTCCAACACTCCCTGTATTGACAAAAGAAAGGACGCTTTTTACAATGGTGTAAACAATTGTTTTGAACAAATACTCAAGGAGGGAGACCTTGGGTCATACCGGGGAGAAAGAGCTTCGTCTCCTTTATGAAATCGCCTGCCTTTATTATGAAGAGGGATTAACACAGGAAGCAATTGCCCAGCGTACCGGTTTCTCTCGTTCTCGGATTCAGAGACTTTTGGAGGCGGCACGCCGAGAGGGTATTGTGGAAATTCGCCTGGTCAGTCCCTCGGTTTCTTTTGTCGAACTGGAAAGGGCACTCGAACAACGTTTTGGACTCAAAAAGGCCATTGTGGTACCAAGTTCTGTGGAATCGGATTACCTCATGCGCCGAAGAATTGGAGTTGCGGCAGCAC
>JBDIWM010000067.1 GCA_039638595.1 Atribacterota bacterium | reverse complement strand
GATACCATCGGTTATTCCTCTTATTTTAGAGGAGCGATTGCAGAATCTGGAAAGAATGGTCCACACCTGACTGGCTCCGTTTCTTTAAAGGGCGAACCAGGTAAAAAATCAGGTTCGCCCTTTTTTATTGCTCGGTGTGTTCTAACTTTGCCTGACACTCGACACAGTAGGATGTGTAGGGAATACTCCTTAAGCGGTTGAGGGGAATTTTTCGCTTGCAAATTTCGCATGTTTCGTAAGTCCCAGCTTCCAGCCTTTTCAGTGCTTTTTCTACCATTTCCAGAGTTTCTTGGAGGGTACGTTTCGAAGAGAGTTCAAGTTCCATATCAAGCGTTGCGTTTCCCAAATCGGCTTCGTCTCGAGACTCCTTTAAAGGATTGTACTCTTTTGCATATGAGTTTTTCTTTTTCAGGATTTGCACAATTCGGGCACGAAGATCAAAAAGTTGTTTCTGAAATTCGCTCTTCTCTTTGTCCTCCATATTCACCATCCCTTCGTTACTATTTTAAAATAAAATTTGGTATTGTAAAATAAGTTGATGTGTTTGGCTTCTTGATAAAGAAAATATAAGACGGTTTCTATATCGAGAAGGCCATGTCTTTTTGAAGGCTTTTTATGGGGCTGTTTCTCGTTTTTTGAATGGTTTGGGGAGGATAGGCTTGGATAAAAAGAATATCGTTGGTTTACTCCCTCAGGATTTTTCCTCTTGGTTTGAGGAAAGGGGAGAGCCTGCTTATCGAGCTCGGCAGGTTGCGTTTTGGCTCTATCAGAGAGGGATTTTTTGTTTTGAGGACATGACTGACCTTCCGGTAAATTTGCGAAGAGCGCTCACGGGCTCATTTCAGATTGGAGAGTTACAGCTCAAAGAGGCGTTGCGTTCCCAGGATGGTACCGAAAAATTTTTGTTCACCCTGTGCGATGGGAATGCCATCGAAGCAGTTCTGATTCCTCACCGGGCGAGGAATACCCTGTGTATTTCTTCGCAGGTTGGTTGTCCGGTGGGATGCCCATTCTGCGCTACGGGTAGGGCTGGATTTAAAAGAAATTTGAACTTCCAGGAGATCGTTGAGGAAGTATGGTTGGTTGAACGAGAACGCCATTTAAAAGTGGACAATCTAGTTTTCATGGGCATGGGGGAACCATTTTTAAACTACAATCAATTTGCTAAGGCGCTACGAGTGATGAATGCACGGGAGGGTCTGCGGATTGGAGCCCGGAAAATCACGGTTTCAACGGTAGGTGTTCCCGAAGCCATTGTGCAGTTCGGCCAGGATTTTAAAGAAGTGAACCTGGCCGTTTCCCTCCATGCTTCCGATAATGACTTGCGTTCTTTGCTGGTGCCACTCAATAGAGTGTACCCTTTATCTTCAATCTTAAAGGCGGTGCGGGAATATATTGTTCTTACCAATAGGAGAGTTACGGTCGAGTACACGCTGTGGCGAGATATCAACGATGGGGCAAAAGACGCTCATGGGCTGGCCCATCTTTTAGCGGGAATGCTGGTGCATGTGAACCTTATTCCAGGCAACCAGATTTCCGGTTCTTCATTTCATCCTGTTTCTTCAGAGCGGATAGAACGGTTTGTCAGAATTCTGAGAGAGAGTCGGATTAACGTCACAGTTAGAAAGTCGCGGGGGCGAGAAATCCAAGCGTCCTGTGGAGAACTGTATCGGATTCAGGAGGGAAAAACATGATTATTGTCCTCAGAAGTGGTGCGACATCGCAGGAAGTTGAAGAAGTGATCAGGAGGCTCAAAAAATTTGGTTTTGGAGTCCATATTTCTCAGGGAACCGAAAGAACCATTATCGGCGCCATCGGTGATGAGCGGGGTGTGAATTTAGAGGAGAAAATTGGGGTTTTGCCTTTCGTAGAAAGGGTTATTCCCATTTTAACTCCTTATAAATTGACCAGTCGCGAGTTTCGTGAACAGGATACTGTAGTGCGGGTAAACGATGTGGAAATTGGTCCGGGGAAATTTGTGATTATTGCCGGGCCGTGTGCGGTGGAGTCAGAAGTTCAGGTTATGGAGACCGCTTTTCGAGTCAAAGAGGCTGGAGGAAAAATGTTGCGGGGTGGTGCGTTCAAACCCCGAACTTCTCCCTATAGTTTTCAGGGCTTGGGAGAAGAAGGGTTGAGAATGTTGGCCCGAGCGAGGGAGCTGACCGGTCTTCCAGTCGTTACCGAGGTTCTGGGGATTGAGGAGCTTTCCATGGTTGCCGAATACGCCGATATGATTCAAATTGGAGCACGGAATATGCAAAACTTTCGCTTGCTCGAAGCGGTAGGTAAACTCAGAAAACCAGTGTTGCTCAAGCGAGGTATGATGAACACCATTGATGAGATGCTGATGTCGGCAGAGTACATTCTTGCTCAGGGCAATTATCAAGTGGTGCTCTGTGAGCGGGGCATTCGGACTTTTGAACCGGCTACACGGAATACCTTGGATTTGAGCTGTGTGCCGATCGTGAAAAAGAAAAGCCATCTTCCTATTTTGGTTGACCCCAGTCATGGTACCGGGCGAAGTGATCTGGTTCATCCAATGTGCCTTGCAGCGCTGGCTGTAGGGGCAGATGGGCTTTTGGTTGAAGTGCATCCTAATCCTGTGGAGGCGCTTTCTGACGGTCCGCAATCGATTTCTCCAGATCAGTTGACTGCTCTGGTTCGCGATTTGAGGCGTTTCGCGCCAATTGTGGGAAGGGAGATCTGAGTTGGGAACATTGACCATTTCCATCATCGGGCTGGGTTTAATCGGTGGGTCTTTGGGAATGGACCTTTCAACCTGGTCGAGGAAAAAGATGATTCGGGGCTATGACGTAAAACCTGAAGTCGTTCTGGTGGCTCGGGAAAAAGGAGCCATCGATGTGGCACTGAGCTTTGAAGAAGTGGTAAAAGGAGCCGATGTGATTTTTCTGGCGACACCCGTCAGCGCGATTCCGGGCATATTTAACCGGATGAAACCATTCCTTTCTCCTCACACCTTTATCTTCGATGTAGCGAGCGTCAAGGAATGGATTTTTACCGAGATTCAGAGAGACAGTTTACCCTGGGAATATATCGGTTTTCATCCCATGGGGGGGAAAGAGGAGGGAGGCATTCAGAACGCCGCGCGAGGTTTGTTTCGGGGGGTACCGATTCTCGTTTCTCCGGTTTCGATGCGAGAAGAAACCCGAGCACTGATTTCTGAAATTGCCAGTGTTTTGGGAGGACAGGTTTTTTTTTGACTCCTGAAGAACATGACGAAGTGTGTGCCGTCGTGAGCCATTTGCCACACCTTCTTTCCAACGTGTATCTCAAAACCTTTTTCGAACACCAAAGGGACTGGGCGTTGTTTGGTGGGAAATCGTTTCGAGACTGGACAAGAATTGCCGGAGCTTGTCCCGGTATCTGGATGGATATATTCTGGATGAATCGGAAAAGAATCATTGCCCATCTTGACAGGTTTCAATCAAAATTACGCGAGATTGCGTCTTGGCTTGAGGAAGGAAATGAGGAAAAATTTCGAGCTTTCCTCATGGACGCTCTGCAGTTAAAGGAGGCTACCAAACGTGAAGTTGAGTTTCAGGACCGCGGGTGAATCTCATGGCCCCGGTATGGTGGTTTTGATAGAGGGCTTGCCTTCTAATCTCACGCTCGATGTGGATTTTATCCACCAGGAACTACTTCGCCGGAGAAAAGGAGCAGGAAGAAGTCCACGGATGGAGATTGAGGAGGACCAGATCGAAATCCTTGGGGGAGTACGATGGAAGAAAACTTTGGGAAGTCCGGTAGCGATTTTAGTGCGCAACCAGGACTATCAAAACTGGTTGAAAGTTATGGACCCCCTCGGTGATCCGCCCCCGGAATATCGTGGGGTGACCATTCCCCGTCCTGGACATGCCGACCTTTCGGGAATGGTTAAGTATCGGTTTACTGACTTGCGAAATGTGATTGAGCGGGCAAGTGCCAGGGAAACGGTAGTTCGCTGTGTGGCAGGGGCAATAGCCAAAATACTTCTTTCTCATTTTGGGGTTACAGTGGGAGGTTTTGTGGAGAGTATTGGTCCGGTTACGGTTGAAGAGAATCTGGGATGGGAAGAAAAAATTGCTCGAGCTCGACAGTCTTTCATGGCTACCTTTGATCCAACCAAGGAACGAGAAATGGTAGAATTAATTGAAAGTGCTAAAGCGGAGGGTGATACCTTAGGAGGAAGGTTTGTGGTGGCTGGACTGGGAGTGGTGCCTGGATTGGGAAGTTATACCCAGTTTGAGGAACGGCTGGATGCACAACTCAGTTTTCACCTTATGAGTATCCCAGGAGTAAAAGGAGTAGAAGTTGGAGACGGGTTTTGCTCGACGTTTCTTCGAGGGAGTGAGTTTCACGACGAAATTTTTTACGACGCTTCTTCGTCGCCTTTCCCTTTTGTGCGAAAAACCAATCGTAGCGGTGGTATCGAAGGTGGTATTTCAACCGGGGAAGTGGTGTGGGTTCGGTGTGCAATGAAGCCGATTCCCACCCTTTTGCAAGGCCTGCAGAGCGTGGATGTAGAGTCAAAAGAGCCGGCTCGGGCTCGGTATGAACGTTCCGATGTCTGTGCGGTGCCCCGAGCTCTGGCGGTAGGGGAATCCATGGTATCCTGGGTCCTGGCGGATGCCTACCGGAGAAAATTTGGTGGAGACTCCTTAGAGGAGATGCGTTCTAATTTTGAAAATTATTGTTCTTATTTAGGGACTTTGAAGAAGTGAGGATAGAGAAATGGAAATACCACTCAGTAAACCCTTTCTGGGGGAAGAGGAAAAAAACGCAGTTCTGGAGGTTCTCGATTCGGGATTTCTTGCGCGAGGTCGACAGGTTGAACTCTTTGAAGAAGAGTTTGCCAGGTACATTGGTGTCAAAGAAGCAGTTGCTACGAGTAGCGGAACCTCGGCACTTTTTGTAGCTTTGAAAGCATTGGGGGCACAAGAGGGCGATAAAATTGTAACCACTCCTTTTACCTTTGTGGCGACGGCAAGTGCAATCGTTCAGTGTGGGGGTATCCCTGTTTTTTGCGATGTTGATGAAGAGACGTTTAATCTGGATTCTTCGTATCTTGAAAGAGTTTTGGAACGAGAAAAAAATATAAAGGGTGTTATTGTAGTACATCTCTATGGGTTACCCTGTGATATGGAGGCAATTCTGGCCTTGAAGGAGAAATACGGTTTTTTTCTTTTGGAAGATTGTGCTCAGGCCCACGGAGCTTCCTATGGAGGAAGAAAGGTAGGGAGTTTTGGAGAGATAGCAGCCTTTAGTTTCTACCCCACTAAAAACATGACCACTGGTGAGGGTGGTATGGTGGTTACTGCGAACACAGAACTTGCTGAACGATGCCGGATGTTGATCAATCATGGAAGTAAGAAGAGGTATTATCATGAAATGCTGGGGTACAACTTCAGGATGACGGATATTGCAGCAGCAATTGGGCGGGTACAGCTTAAAAAACTGGAAAAAGCGAATGAGCAGAGATGCCTCAACGCTGCGTTTTACAGCCGGGCGTTGAGGGACTTATTTCCCCTGGTGGTTACGCCAAAGGTTCCAGAGGGAAGGGGTTCTGTATTCCACCAGTATACTTTGACGCTCCGGGAGAAAAGAAATGAGTTACTCACATTTTTGCGCAGTGCCGGAGTGGGTTGTGAGGTCTATTATCCTATTCCTTTGCACAAGCAGCCCTTTCTTGCCGAGATAATGAAGGATTGTTCATTCCCAGTTGCGGAGTCCCTCGCTGATAGAGTATTATCAATACCGGTACATCCTCAACTGAAGGAGGATGAATTGAAAGTGATCGTTTCTTTGATACGGGAATTTTTTACCTTATAGAGGAGATTTTTATGGTTGAAGGTGAAAAGCATTGACCCTGGTGCGAGTTGGCGTGGTTGGGGTTGGGTATCTAGGGCAACACCACGCTCGGATTTATTCTGAGCTCCCTGAAGTGGAACTGGTAGGAGTTGTGGACATCAACAAAGAGCGGGCCAGAGAAATTGCTGACCGGTATCACACCGTCCCATTTTTCGATTACCGGGAACTCTTTGGGAAGGTGGATGCGGTAAGTATTGTCGTGCCTACGGTCTTACATCGAGCAATTGCCGGCCATTTTATTGAAGAGGGGGTCAATATCCTCATCGAAAAACCTGTTACCACCAACCTGGAAGAAGCCAGAGAGCTCATGGAGATGGCGAACCGCAAAAGGGTCATTTTGCAGGTTGGCCATATTGAGCGTTTTAATTCTGCAGTGATTGAACTCTCTAAGATTGTGGATCGACCAATTTTTATTGACTGTTGCCGTATGGGTCCTTACGTGAATCGGAATGTCGATGTTGGGGTGGTTCTGGACCTTATGATTCATGATATTGATATTGTGACGAGTATCATCAAAAGTGAAGTGGTCAAAGTACATGCTTTTGGGTACTCGGTGTTTTCGAGACAAGAGGATATTGCCAACACGCAGCTTGTTTTTGCCAATGGTTGTATTGCCAATCTTACGGCCAGTCGAATTACTCGCAAAAAGATTCGGCGGATGGAGATCACCCAGATTGATTCGTTTATTTCCATTGACTACTTGGAACAGGAACTGGCGGTATATAAGAAGACTTCTTCACTCGCTCCCCAGGTATTGATGGAGAAACCCATCATTCAAAAAGGAGAGCCGCTACGCCTGGAACTGGAACACTTTGTGCGGTGTGTGCGCAACGGTGAAAAACCGTTGGTTGGCTTGGAGGAGGGGAAAAATGCGCTAGAGATTGCTTTGATGATTCTCGAGGAAATGAAAAAGGGACAGGGTGAACGCCTTGAAGAGAGAGTATGATGTGGTCATTATTGGGGCAGGGCCAGCAGGGATTTTTGCTGCCCTGGAGCTTTTGGAAAGCGTAGATTTGCGGATTTTGATTGTCGATCGGGGGAAAAATATTGAGAAGCGACGTTGCCCAGCCAGGGAAAATAGTCGTCTTTGTCAGAAATGTTCTCCCTGCGCGCTCCTCTGTGGATGGGGAGGAGCAGGTGCATTCAGTGACGGAAAGTTAACCCTCTCTCCGGAAGTAGGTGGACAGCTCGGGAAGTACCTCGAGAGAACTGACTTCGGCTCGCTTCTTGATTATGTGGATTCTATCTATGTGCGTTTTGGAGGCGAAACCCCGGTTTACGGAGAAGATCTGGAGAAGGTTGAAGAACTGAGAAAAAAAGCAGAGATGGCCGAATTAACTCTGATTTCCTCCAGGATTCGTCATCTGGGAACGGATCGCTGTCGAAAAATACTCCAAAACATCTTTAACCATCTTCAGGACCGAGTTGAAATTGTGACCTTGACTGAAGAGGAAGAAATCCTGATTG
>JBDIWM010000066.1 GCA_039638595.1 Atribacterota bacterium | reverse complement strand
ACCCACCTCTTTAGCTTGGATCTCTTCCTTTGAGATAAAACGTGGTTGGCCGGTTTTGGAGGTGAATGCTTCAAAGATCGCCCATTCGGTATCGTGAATGGCCTCCACGGTGAAGGGGACGTGGGGAGGAAAGTAGAAACAGGATGCCCGCTCTTTGAAGACGTTTTCTCGGTAGCCTGTTTCTCCCAGAAGGGTTCCCCCAATCCACGCCCGTGCTTGACCAGAAAGGAGGACAAAAGCGGTTTCGCCCTGCTCGAAAACAAAAGACGAGGTTTGATTGGCGGGTAGGTGAAAAAGGTAAAAACGCATGTTTTTCAGAGGGCTGTTGGTTTCGTCTGCGACCGGATAGAGCCAGTTTTTCGGATACGCCGTTTTGGGAAAATGGATCATGACCGTTTCTCCCTCCCGGATTCACCATGATGGGATTGGGAATACCGCCAGTGTTTGGCTGTGTCGTACGTTTGAATCACGTTGCCTAAGGGGGTGTCCATTTGGATGGCATGGGTGGGGGCTAAGATATAACCACCCCCTGGAGCACAGATTTCGATGATTCGCGTCACTTCCCTCTGAATTTCTTCTTCGGTAGCGAAGGGAAGCAGGCTCTGGACCGAAATGGTGCCGTGCAGGGTAAGGTGGGTACCGAAATTGTTCTTAATTTCTTTGAGGTCCATCGATTCTGGCTGGATAGGGTTTAAAATATCGATGCCGATTTCAATGAGGTCTGGAATGATGGGTATGATGAACCCATCGCTGTGGTAACGGGTGTAGACATCTGGTTTAATCGTTTTATAGCTTTGGATTAAGGTTTTCATGCGTGGTTTAAAGAACCGCCTCCAGAGATCAGGATGGACCATCATCCGGTCTTGCATGCCAAAGTCATCACCGAGGCAAATGATGTCCACGCCGAGTTTGGCGTACTGCCCGCACTGGACCATGCGAAACGCCAAAATCTGGTCTAAGAGTTTTTCCACCCATGTGGGGTTATAGCGCATGTTGTACATGAAGTGTTCAAAACCGCTCATCTGCCAGGCTTGTTCGAAAAGGGTTAAGGTTGCGTCGGCTTCGATGAAAAAGTGGTCTTTGTGTTTTACCAGAACGCTCTTGATGCTTTCGTAACGGCATTCTTCCCCCGGGTCGGGAAAGTGGTAGTGTTCAAGCGCTTCGTCCTGAGCGAGAGGTGCACTGACAAATCCAAAATATCGGTCCTCTTCATCGGTGCGGTACTGGATACCAAACTCATCTTGAAAAACGCCCTCTGGGGCAATCTGAATTACCCATTTCCGTCGGGGATGGAAGAAAGCTCCCTGTTTGCGAAATTCTTCCCCCGGTTCTAAGGATGCCCTCCGGATGTCAATCCCGAAAAAGGAGAGCAAGGTTTCCTCATCGGGTAAACCGAGAAGGGCACAAAGACCACGGGTTACCTCTTGGCGCGCTTCAAAATCGAGCGGCACTCGATCAGGTTCCTGGTGCTCTAAGGCCAGTTTCACTCGTTCTCGACTTTGCATGGTTATTCCTCCCTGTTCTATCCAGGTTTTGGAAACATCAACCCAATGCGTCATTGCCGTCAGGGAATGAGTCGATGTTTTTGAAAGGTCTCGAACATGAACTGAATCTTTTCCAAGGGAATGCCATCATGGAGTTCGCTACTCGAAGCGAAAATGACCCTCCCGCTCTCCCGGGCTACACCGACGATTCGCTTGATTTCCCTTTCGATATCCCGTTTTTCGCCGAAGGGTAAGAGGTAACTACAGTCGAGGTTACCGATTAAAATGACCTTGTCCGGACATGCCAGTCGGACTTTTTCGAGGTCCATGCCTGCTTCGGGTTCCAGGGGGTTGAGGGCGTCAATTTCGCATGCCATAAGCATGTCAAGCACCTCCCAGAGGTTTCCATCAGAATGAAAAATCACCTTCACCCCCCTTTGGTGGAGGACCTCACAGAGGGTTTTCAATCTGGGAAAGAACTCCTTTTCCAGAAGGTGAGGAGAGAAAATCAAACCGGTCTTGTGGGCAATGTCTTCACCGATGAAAGCAATGGGCGTGGTGCTGGGGTCGGCCAGGGCTTTTACCATGCGGAGTTTATGTTGGAAATGCACTTCAATCCATTCCGAAAAGAGCAGGGGATCATCATAGCTTAGGTAGATGAAGTTTTCTAAGCCAGCTTTATTGTACAGGGTGTAGAACCACCCTTCGGGTTCATGCCACAGAAGCACCGTATCCCCCAAAAGTGACCGTTTCCATTCCCAGTCTTTTTTGGTGTTCTCAATCAGCTCTTCGGAAACGGTTTCATTGCCCACCTGTGTCACGTCTTCCTTGACCCAGTTGATGAATGAACGGTAATCCGAAAAAGGTTTCCTGAGAATCCAGCTTGTCCAGTCGGTGTAAAGGATGGTAAATCCATTTTCCTCACGTTGGTAGGGTTGCAAAGTGGGTACGCGCAGGGTTCGGGTCATATCCAGTACTCTTTGGCAAGCGGCTCCGACCACAGTCCAGTCTTCTTTTTGTCCGGTAAGGGGTTTTCCCGCGTAGAACTCCACCGCTTGGCGGTTCCGAAGGAGGTCAAAATTTGGAACCAGGTTGATTTTTTTACCGGCAAAGAGCTGGAGAACCAGTTCTCGTGACGAGTAGGGCTTCATTGGGGTACCTCCGTGTTCGGGGTAAGGTCAAAAAGACTGACTCTCCGGGAGAGGAGCTCGGAAAACGATGGGTGATGTTCCAGGACAAAATGGGTTTCTTTTCCCACCTTTCGGTAAGCCTCCTGAGTAGGACCGTAGATGTCATTTGCCTCCTCCAGAGGAATGGTTTCGCGAAAAGCATTCAAAGGAGCGTTGACCAGAAGAGGGCGAGGGACAAGAAGTGTCATCAGATCCGGGAGGTCGAAGTATCGCAGAAAACCAAAAATGTACATCCCCATGGGGATATCGGTTTCGGCCTTTCCCACGCCGGAGGCAAAATCACAGAGCGGATTATGGAGCGCCAACCAGCCGATACGTTCTGTGAGGAGACTCGCCAGAAGAGCAATGAAGCAACTCCGGGGACCTGAGGCGACAACGCCGATTTTCCGGAAATCGTTTTCCGGAAGTTGGGTGTACGAGAAAAACCAGGAAAGGACCGAAAGTACATCGAATACCTGTTGGGCAACGAGACTGGAGTCCATCATCAGAGCATTGGTGGCGATTTCAAACTCTAAGGTGTCTTCAGGACCACTCGCCACCTGAGCCAGAGTCCCTTCCAGGGTAGCGACGGTACGATACGCTGGTGGGCGGGGTACTGTCTCACCGGTTCCCCGCACGTCGAAGGTAATGCAGCGAAAACCAGCCTGCAAAAGACTGGTGGATACTTCTTCGAGAAGACCATAGAACTTTCCCCGGTCGTCGATGACCACGGCTTCTTTTGGCGGAGTTACACCGGAGAGAGGGGAGATGAGATAGAGGGGAACGGTAATGCCCGGTTCGGTTTCAAGAAGGACCTTTTCCCCCCAAAACTCATCCTTCTTTTGTTCGCAAGACAAAAGACGAGGGGCAAGGGAATGGATATTAAGGTTCAGTAGGGAAATCAGCTGTTTTTTTGCAAAGTCGCGAAGTTGGGTGATGTCGGAGGAATACCTTTTCCGTATATTCTGCCAGCGGGTGAGTTCACGACGGGAGAATTCGTAGAGAACCGGTCCTGAGGAGACCGTTTGTCTCCAGGGAAAACACTCCCATTGACCATCCTGATGTGCAACCACTTTGAAATGGCCCATCCGGTCCTCAAAAGCTGTATCGCCGTCTTCGGATAACCACTTTTGGAAAAATTGACAGGCAACTCTTTGCGCCGGTTCAGAGTACCCGTGACCAGAAGGAACGGCAAAAAAACTCAACCTGTCCTTTACCCCCAGGTGCTCAAAGACAGGGCTTACGACCCTCACCACTTCTTCGGCTCCTTCGACCGGAAATTGGGGGTCTTCTATAGCGTTGATGATGCATAGGGCGCGGGGGGCAATCAGGGCACAAGTTCCCTCCATGCCGGCGTATGCGATGACGCCCGGTACTTGATTGCAGAGGTCGATACCTCCATTCCAGTCCATTCCCCTCATGGCCCGAAGAAACCGTGGAAAGGAGGTCACATAGCACACTGGTGCTGTGGCAATGATCCGCGGGTCGACGGCGCTGGTGTAGAGGGTATTCAAACCGCCTCCTGAGGCTCCGGTCATACCAATCCGGTTTCCATCGACCTCATCTCGACTCATGAGGTAGTCCAGAGCCCTGATGCTTTCCCACACCATCATCCCTGCTTGCGAGTAACCCAGTAAAAGTAGATCCCGATGACCATGGTCAAGAAAGCTTGCTCCTCGTTCCCCCTGTCCTATGGGGTCATAGACCAGAACCACGAAACCACACCTGACGAAGGAGATACAGCACTTTTGGACATTTTCTGGTTCCATCTTTCCTTCCCGCATCCAGTGGCCAACTGCATAGAGAATGGCTGGTCTGGGAAAAGGGCGGTGGCGTGGAAGATAAAGATGGGCAGGGGTCAAAAAATGCGGGCGCGGCTCAAAAATAATTTTTTCGATGACATACTCCGCCGGGTCGATTTTTCCCACGCATCGAGCATGGAGTGGCGTTCGAGGGGGGAGGGGGTTAAGCCCTAAGGAAGATAGGAGCCGTTTACGGATTTGGTCTTGTTGCAGAAAGAATGTACCCTCAGAGAGTCGCGCTTGATTCCTTTCGTTCATACGGTCAACCTGGGTTTCCAGGTAATCTGACATCATTGCTGCATAGGTTCTTTTCGTTTGGCTCTCTTCCTCTTTTTTTGTAAACCAGTCGAGTAGACCTTGACCTGTTTTCATCAGAACCCCTCCTGTGGATGGTGATGAACCTGTATAGAGAACGCTTGGAATTCCGTCTGGCAGGGAAAACCGTCCGCAAGTAAAAACCGGAGCGTTTGGGGTAAGATGATGCACGCGTAAAAACTACACATACCTAAATCGTTGAAATGGGCACAGACTGGTCCAAGTGCACTGTGGTTACGAAGCAGTGTTTTCATACCTGAGAGCCCTTGTGCTGGAAGGCCGGTTTCAACGAGAATACTCAGATTTGCATACCGTTCCAAAGCGTTCTGGTAGTAGAAAGCATTCCGATTCATGAGAGGAGCCATGTGCGGGGTCAAATAGAAATTGGTGGCAAAAAGGGTCCCCTGATGACTGGGAAAGCGAAATCCCTGATGGATGGTGCTTTTTTCAATCACGCATGCTTTAATGGGGTCTGCGAGCAGAAAGTAGAGACCTAAACGGATAAGGTGATGACGGGAGATAAACGTGATGGCTTCATCCACGTTGCTGCAACGCTCTAAAGCCAGCCGCACCAGAGTCATCCGCTCAATTCCGTCAACATCCTGTTCAAGGGGTGCAAGCGAACCGGTGGCGATGCATAAACCCTTTTCATTGAGTCCAACCTCGATTTTGGTGCTGCCGATTTTTCCAAGACCAATCAGCCGATACCCATTTTGGGGTACGAGGTGCTGAAGAACATAGTAGGGTCTCTGAAAATCCTCGATGTCGGTGGTCTTTCCTACCACGGTTCCATCGGGGGTATTGAGAAAACACACGCTGGTGCAGCCATGGGGAACACCGTCTTGGGGATCCATCGCCAGGGCTTTTAACTCTTCCCATAGGGTCAACTCTCCGATACTTTCCAGTGACATCTCGGCTCCAAGGGCAATTCCCTGCATCTCCTCCAGAAGATCGGGAAAAGTGGCAGATACATGGTCTAAGTATCGTTTTACCAGCACCACCTTCCTTTTTGCTGATAAGATATCACCGAACTGGCAGAGTTCCTGATACGCCTTGTGAATTTGTTCCTTGAATTGTGTACCGTGAGCCATTCCTATCTCTTCGGGACGTCCTTCCATGGTGATCATGGACAGCATCGTGAAAACCTCCTTCTCTTACTCTTTTACCGCACCCATGGTTAAGCCCCGTACCAGGTACTTCTGGATGTAGGTTGCGGAAACCAGCATGGGGATAATCCCGATGATTCCACCTGCGGCTGCCGGACCCCATGCGGTCCCGCGTTCTACCTGGGAAAAGTTTGAGGTGTACACGGGAAAAGTCTGGGCGCGGGCCGTGGTGGTCAAAACGTTGGCGATGAGAAGTTCGTTCCAGGAGGTGAGGAAAGCAATGATAAAAACGGCAACCAGTCCTGGAGCGACCAGGGGAAGGGCGATTTTCTGGAATGCCTGGTAATTGGAGCAACCATCGATGAGCGCCGCTTCGGTCACGTCCTTGGGAATGTCTTTAAAGAAACCAATGAGGAGCAAAGCACTGAAGGGAATGCTTAGTAACAGGTGGGCCGTGGTCACGGCCCACCAGGTGTCGATGAGTCGTAAAGAGCGAAAAATGGAAAACATGGGGATGGCGACAACCACCGGTGGAATCATTCTTAAGCTAAGAAGCCAGGAGTAGAGTCTACTTCCTCCAATTTCAAAATGAACCACCCCATACCCTAAGAGAGAGCCCAGAAAGAGGCCAATCATACTTGAGAGGATACCAATGATTAAACTATTGCGCAGGTACGGTATTAAACTGGGCAAGAAGGATCGCCCCGTATACTCTTCAAGCCCCCAGAGTGGGCCGCTATATCCAAAAAGCAGCCGGAAATTATCCATGGTCAACCTTTTAGGAAACCAGATGACCGGGCTGGCGGTGACGTCACCCGGAAACTTCAAAGAGGTAACGGCCAGCCAGTAAATGGGGAAGAGAAAGAAAATCAATATCATGCCGATGGAAAAGTACAGGAGGAAATAGCGTACAATTGACCTGGGCTTTAATCTCTTTCGGGTCATCCTTACCACTCCATTCTTTTCGCTAAATTCATTCCCCGTATGACCATCCAGATAACGAACGTGAGCACAACGAACATCGTGACTGCCAGTGCAGAGGCGTATCCCAGCGAACCGAAGCGGAAAGCAGTGCGGTAAACGTTCAGGGAAAAGACTTCGGTTGCGAAAGAGGGTCCACCGTTGGTGACCATGTAAACGACGTCGAAAATTTTGAGGGCGTCAATGATGCGGAAGGCCAAGGCGATGGTGATGGAGGGTATGAGCATGGGCCAGGTAATATGACGGAATACTTTCCAACCACTCGCACCGTCGACTTTCGCTGCGTCGTAGAGTTCTGGGGGAACGGTTTGTAATCCCGCCAGGAGAATGATGAAGACAAAAGGGGTCCATTGCCAAACATCCGCAATGATGATGGAAATCTTGGCCGATAAGGGACTTCCGAGCCATTCAATCGGTTTAAGACCGACTCGGCGAAGGAAATCATTAATCGGTCCGAAATTGTCGAAAATCAGTTTGAAGTTGAGCCCTACCACCACCGGTGGAACCATGATGGGAATGATTAAAAGCGATTTCGATATTTTGCCCCCTCCGATTTCTCCGCTGAGTAGCAGTGCTATTGCCAATCCCAGGAAGAATTCGATGGCCACCGCTGTGCCCGAAATCACCGCTGTATTCCATAGGGCGCTCCAGAAATAGTCGTCAGCGAGGATTCGGACAAAGTTCCGTACTCCGATGAACACTGGTTCTCTCATGTAGGTGATGTCAAAGTTGGATAGCGCCAGTCGCCAAAGGTTCAAAGTAGGGTAAATGATGATGGCGCCTAAAAGGCATAGAGGTAGAAAGAGAAATACAACCTTATCCATACGAGC
>JBDIWM010000065.1 GCA_039638595.1 Atribacterota bacterium | reverse complement strand
TCTTCTCCTCAGCCGTCCATTTCCTGAGCTTCATGCTTCTGCCTCCAATTTTGAGTATACACTCTATCTCTTGGAGGTGTCCACCTTCTCAGGGGTTCAGTATAGCTCCATGTTCGTCCTACCCTTCCCAACCACACCCATTTTCATAACACGAACACCAGTCCAGTGTTCTCGTCTCGCTCCAAGATCAAAGTTCTTGCAGTGACCTTTAATTACACCCGTATGTGACTGCCGAGTTCTATGACCCAACCATCGCAAGCCCTAAAGAGACTCAAAAAAATCTTTTAAGCCCGACAAAAAAGGGGATGGCCTACGCCATCCCCAGTATGAAGTCTACGTCATGCGGGAAACACCCGTTCTGGGGGTCTCATGTGGCCGTTATTACCAATCTCGATGAGGATACCATAGAATTTCTCAGTATCAAGGTAGTAGTGTTCGTCGTCATCGAATTTTCCGCTCTGAATCACCTCAATCCCTCTGGCCTTGAATTCCTGGAGTTTTTTCTGGCAATCGGGGTAGTAGAATTTCACGTGATGCAGACCTTCTCCCTTTTTTTCTAGGAATGTATCGTAGGTGCTGCGACCGGTGAGGGGCTGGATGAGCTCGATCTGCACCGCTCCAGCCTGCGCTAAAGCGATGCGAAAGGTATGGTCTGAGGGTTTTCCCCAGGCGGTGGAACGCTCCAGGGCTGGTGGAGCAAAGGTGTAAATAGCCCAGGGTTTGATACCCAGGGTTTCCACGTAGAACTTCATGGCTCCCTCTAAATCCCGCACCACATAGGCTACCTGAATGAGATCACCTTCCTGCATACGCACACCTCCTTAAGGATTTGGTTTTTACTCACTCCCGTTGGGCGGAAAGGAGGTCCACTTTTCATCCCTTTACCGCACCAAGCGTGAGGCCTTTAATGATATACCGCTGCACAAATAAGGTCACGATGGCCGGGGGAAGAATTGCGATAAGACCCCGGACAGACGTATCCCAGTACTGGATGCCTTGCGTGCTATCGGTACCCAAGATCTGGAGAGGAATGGTAACGGCGCTTTTCCGGGCCAAGGTTAAGGCAAACATGTACTCATTCCAGGTCAACGCGAACGCCAGGATGCCAGCCGCAACAAGACCAGAAGAGGCCAGAGGAAAAACGATTTGGAAAAGAATACGCAAATGGGAACCACCATCGACCAGGGCGGCTTCTTCCAGTTCCCGGGGGATAGAGGCAAAGATATCGCGCAAAATGAGCACGGTGAAAGGCATGGTGATAGCAGTGTTAATGAGAATGAGTCCTATTTGGGTGTCGGTTAAACCCAGGGTCTTCATCATGATGAGAAAAGGAATGACCAACACCACGGGAGGCAACATCCGCTGAGAAAGGAAAAACACCATAATATTGCGGTTTGACCAGCGGGTAAACTTGAAACGCGCCAGGGCATACGCAGCAAAAGCACCAAGAAGAAGAGAAAAAAGCGCCGCGAAAGCGGAAATAGCAAAACTATTTTTGAGCCCCAGTGAGAGTTCGGGCCACCGACCCAAAATCTGGGAGTGCCAATTATTGAGCGTGGGTCGGAAATCCACGAAGGGTAGCCAGGTTGCACGCATCACGTCCAGCGGAAATTTAAACGAGGTCGTGATAAACCAGTAAAATGGGAAAAATGCCCAAACCACCACGACCAAGACGGTGAAATAGAGCACGATTGACACCAACCAATTTACTCTCGTGCGCCTCATTTTCGCTTCCCTCTCTACTCATAAATTTCCGAAAACTTTCCTATCTTGAATAGAATGGTAAAAATGACGAACAGCAAGAACAAAAAGAAAAAGGCTCTCGCCGAAGCATCTCCAAAAGAAAATTGCCGTAAGCCCACCTTATAAGTCATGATGGAGTAAGTCTCCGTGGCAAAGCCGGGGCCACCTTTGGTGAGGCTCATGGGAAGGTCAAAAACCTTCAGCGTCTCCAGGAGCCGGAGCATGGTGATTGTCGCGATGATCGGTTTGATGAGCGGAAGGGTAAGATAGCGAAAGATGGCCAACGACGAATTCGTCTCCAAGTACGCCGCTTCATAAATTTCGCTGGACAAGTTTTGCAATCCCGAGAGAAAAACCAAAAAACAGAAAGGCGTCCACTGCCAGATATCGAGGAGCAAAATCGAGGCCAGAGCAGTATTGGGGGTTCCCAGCCAAGCGATTGGCTGAAAACCAAAAATTTTCAGAAGTGCGTTGACCGGGCCGTTCGTGTCATAGAGCGACAGGGAAACGAAACCAAGAGCGACCGGGCAAACAAAAATCGGTAAGGTAATCAGGGTTCGCAAAAAGTTCTTTCCTCTGATCTGGCGGTTTAGAAGTACCGCGACGAGTAATCCAACGATAACCTCGACAGGTACGGCAATGGCGACAAATTTCATGGTCACCCCAAGAGCACTCCAGAACTTATAATCCAAAAACATATTCAAAAAGTTATTGAGACCAACGAACCGGGGGGGAGTGAAACCATGCCACTCAAGAAAAGCAAGGCGAAAAGCGTAAACGAGAGGGTAAATCACCATGAAAAGGATGGCTAAAATCGAGGGTATGAGTAAAAACGTTGGTAAGTGCTTTTGCTTCGTTTTGGCAGAAAGAAGAAACCTTCCTCCGAGGTAGGTCAAAAGCATAAGTCCGATCGCCATTCCCCAGACCCTCACGCTCAAACCTAGAAACACTCTGGTACCCTCCTCTTCTCTTGGGGGGCCAATGGCCCCCCAAAAAAGACTTACTGGTTACTTTTTGTAGCCAATGGCCTCCCGATAGTACTCTAGCTGCTTTTCCACGCCCAGCTGCTTGGTAATTTTTTGCCATTCATCGTATACCCGCTGCAAAGCAACCTCAGGGCTCACCTGACCGGAGACTGCGGCGTTAATCTGATCGTCGAGGGCGTCGTAGTAAGACTGCATTCCTGGGATACGGAGTTGGGGCAGGATGGTCTTACTCATGGTGTAGTTTTCATAAAACGCCTTGACATACTCCTCTGCATCACTCTTATCCCATCCTTGGTTGACCCAGTCCTCGATCGTGGCCTCACCCTTTTTCTCACCGAAACTCTGGTCCGTGAAGAACTGGAAGGTCTGGCCAAGGTTAATCCCAGTAAAACCATGGGTCACGTTCCAGAATGAGATTTCTTTACTGGCATGGAACGCGGCCAGGTGATAGACGACTTCGGGGTATTTGGTCTGTTTAAAAATCATGATGCTCCAGGAGGGACCAATAGCGTTGGTAATAAAGTTGGGCTCTGCGAGTTTCATCCATTCTCCTTTTTCCCTATCCCACACTTCCAAAGTTCCGGGAAGAATGCTGCAACCCAGCTTTCCTTTTACCTTGGAACGTTCCTCATCCTGCGCCAAAGGACCCAGGTCACCATACCCATAGTTGAAAATTGACTTCCCATCCAGAAATTCATTCCAGGCTCCACCAAGTTCCCAACCCAGCTGAGCAGGGTTCCCAGCCTTGTAAAGGCGAATTAACATCTCCAGGGCTCTCAAAAATCCGGGCTGGTTGATGAGTGGCTCCATCGTTTCTGGGTCGAACCAGAGAACCCCCTTATAGCGCGTTGGCTTCCCATCGGCGCTCGGGACCATCATGTAAGGCGAAGCCAGAGAGATGAAATGCCATCCAGCCTGTTGCCCCTTTTGCAAAGCCATGGAAATCCCGTAATCGGGTTCCCCATCGCCGTTCCAGTCTTTTCCGTTAAAGAACTCAGCGATGTCCGCCAGTTCTTCCCAGGTTCGGGGTGGAACGTTATAACGGTACCCTTTCTCTTTCTCAAATTCAGCCTGCCACCTCTGGTCCGTAAGGATGTCACGTCGGTAATTGAGGGTATGACAGTCGTAGTCATTCGGAGCGTAGTACCACGTATCACCCCATTTGTTGACCACGTCTGCCAGTCCTGGTACAACGTCATCTTTGTTCCATCGAGGGAAGCGGGGATCGTTGTACCACTGTTCAATATCGTAAATGTAGTCACCAGCCAGAAGATCCCCGGTAATCCAGATGGGTCCGTCAAATCCGTCAAACGTACCACCACCGGTGAAGAGGTCCGTGAATATTTTTTCTCTAATCTGGGCTATGGGGACTTCGATGATATTCAACTTGGCTCCAGTTTGTTTCTCCCACTCATCACGCCAGTAGTAGAGTGCACCGGAAATTGGCCCTCGGTTCCCCGCAGCCAGGACTCCAATGCTTATCGTGACGCCCTCAAACATCCGCTTTTCCTGAGACCATCCTGCACTAGAAAGCAACACCCCGATAACCAACCACACCACCACAAACATCACCAGTAGTGCTTTTCTGACCATTCAAAAACCCCCCTTTCTTCGCTCTCCTTTGGACAAATTCCCTTGAGGTTTTTTACCTTTTTCTCGCCTCCCCTCGTTTCCACATTTCGTTCCAAAACTTCGTACCCACAGCGAGGATCCCCTCACGGAGTTGAAGAGGAAAGCAGCACTGACGCGTCAGATGTGCCATCCGAAACTCAAAAATTTTAAGGCGCAGTAACGGAAAGAGGATTCACCATTGTCGGGAGTCCTGCCCGAAACGCACGATCAGCACACCTGTGGCGATCGCCGCTCCTCTCATCTTACCTTCCAAAACCAACCCAACTCCTCCCAAAAAGACGAAATCACCTCCCTGTAAGGGGGCGCTCACTTTCTAAATCGTACCCCAACTTCAGAGATGCTTTCCGAGCGGCATTCTTGACACTCCGAACCAACGCCCCCATTTTCTCGTCCGTCATGCTGGAAACGGAACCAGTGATATTGATGGCCGCGACAACCTGTCCCACGTGATTCAAAACCGGCGCCGCAACGCATCGAATCCCGATCGCGTACATCTGGTCATCGATGGCGTAACCCTGAGCCGCTACTTTTTGAAGCAACTTCCGCAATTCATTGGGGGCTGTGATGGTGTATGGCGTATTTTGGGGTAAATTCTGCGTCTGCAAAACCTCGGCCAGGTCCTCCTCTTTGAGGAACGCAGCGAGTACGAGGCCTGCAGCACTCACATTGATAGGAAGCCGGGCACCAACATCGGCAAAAAAGGCCAGCGGCTTCGGCCTTCGAACCATGTCGATATACGTCACTTTTCCGTTATGGAAAACACCCAGCTGAACAAACTCATCCGTCTCACGAGCCAAA
Source organism: Atribacterota bacterium (assembly GCA_039638595.1). Taxonomy (NCBI): domain Bacteria; kingdom Pseudomonadati; phylum Atribacterota; class Atribacteria; order Atribacterales; family Candidatus Caldatribacteriaceae; genus Candidatus Profundicultor; species Candidatus Profundicultor thermophilus. The sequence goes on along the minus strand of JBDIWM010000065.1, from coordinate 3,264 downwards.
TCCTCGAGAATATCACGGATCTCCTGCCGCAAGTCAAGATGGGAAAGTTTTTGACCAGCTAAGGTTAAAACTTTTAACCCCAGGCTCCACTGGTCTCCCTGAATATCTTTCTTCCTCTCCACATATCCAAGTTTCTCCAAAGTGTTGAGGAGGCGGAAAGTTGAGGACCGGGGAATCTTGGTCTCCAAGGAAAGTTCCTCCAGGGTAAGACAGCCCTCTTTGGCAAGTTGCTCCATAATTCTTATTCCTCGCCATAATGGTGTTACCATTGTGTCACCCATGGACGTCACCGTTCAAAATTCGAAATATGAATTCCATATTTCATTTACATCATTATAGAAAAAATCCTTCCGTTGTCAACCATCAAAAATGGGATATCATACAATTCCTTTCAATCCTTTCGCGAATACGGGGTAAGGGAAATTAAAAAATCGGAAAATGTCCTCAACAGACAAAAAGGAGGAAATACTCTCTCTTTACGCATTCAGGAAAACCTGCCAGCGATGGTTCGTTTCGAAACGATTTTCCTGCAGGCTTTCCCTCTCGGTCCACCGAATCTCGACCAAGGAGAAATCCAATCGGCAATCTCCGTAGTCTTCTCAAACGGGAAAACGCTGTATTTCTGGCAGCATGGTCTTTCTCAATGTGAACCTCCCAAAAAGCGTGTTGAAAGAAGGGTATTTTCTTTTCCTCTCAGGATCCATGCTTTTTTGTCCGTATCGGTATTCATATACATCCGTCGATTCACCCATTTCCCAGGGCCCACAGAAGATGGTCCGAGCACCCCTCTGAGGACATTTCGGAAATCCCTGAAAAGCAGGGACGAAACGACCGGAGCGTAACCTCCCATAGAAGCCATTTCCCCCCAACCCCTACCTCTTGCGTGGAACGTTTCCCTGGTGACCAGGCGAACAGGTGCGATATAATGGATGTGGGCCCACAAAAAGGATTGTTTTGGGCCCACCTGTGGTAAACCATAAGGAAAGGGTGAAGAAAGTGGAATACCACTTCACGGTCGCCAGCGAAATCCCAGAGGAGCCCTATTCAGAGCTTCTTGCTCTACACCGTCTCTGTTTTGGACAGTACCAGGGGGTACTCCCCTTTGACGAATCCATCCTTCGCTGGTACATCCAGAGACCAGGCTTGGGCCTAGAACATACCCTGGTGATGCTCCACGGGGATACCATCATCTCCAGCCTCTTTCTGACTCTGAGCGCTTTTGTCGTTGAGGGAACACTCCTCCCGGTGGGAATTATCGACACGGTGATGACCCACCCTCTCTATCGGGGAAAGGGTTTGGCCACAAAACTTATGCAAGAAGCCGAAGCCATGATGCGGGCTTGCGATTGCTGGTTCGGGTACCTCTACACGGTGCCTGAAACCAGACAGTTCGGGCTTTACCAGAACTTAGGATACCGAGATTTCCAGAGGGTTTTTCACTTGGAAAAAGAAGGCCAAGCTCCTAAAATAGAGGTCACTCCTTTTCCCCAGGAAGAAGTACGACAATTCCTCAACGAAACCCTGGTCCGGTACAATGGTTTTATCCCCTTCGACGAAGCCCTCTGGAAGTGGCGGAAGGTGGAGCGTCCAGCAGGGATTCCAGCCCAAGTCTTTGTACACCGGGATTCCCGAGGGAAAATCCAAGGAACGATCACGCTGGCCTGGGGAAAAATCGTAACCGCTACTGGGGAAGAAGAGGTAGTCTACCTGAGTGACTGGGCAGGGGTATCAAAAGAGGGAAAAGAGAGGCTCCTTCACGTCGCCCTTTCTGCGGCGGGAAATGCCAAAGTGGACCTCCTCTGCCCGGTTTCCAATCTCGAAGAATGGGCGATCCTGCAGGAAAATGGTTTCCAGCCCACCCTGGCTGAATCGGCCATGCTTTTTCCTCTCCGGAAGGAGGCCCAAACCGTGTTGCAGAAAGCCCTCTCCAAAAACTGGTACCCACTGATCGAATCGGTGGTTGGAGTATAGTCAGCTTTTGATGGCTCCAAAGGTGAGTCCTCGAACGAGGTATTTCTGCACCAAGAAGGCGAAAATGAGCACTGGAATACTGGCCACAACCCCCACGGCAGCCATTTCTCCCCAGATGATTCCCATAACCGAGAGGAAAAAGGTCACCGTGGTGGGAACGGTACGGGCATTAAAACTGGTCAGAAAGAAGGCCAGGGCAAACTCATTCCAGGACTGAATCACACAAAAAATGGCCGTTGCTGCGATTCCGGGAAGGGTTAAAGGAAAAACGATACGCCGCAACACCGAAAGACGGGAACACCCATCGATGAGGGCTGCTTCTTCGATTTCCAGGGGAATTTCTTCGATAAAACCCCGCATCATCCATATGGTGAAGGGAATATTAAAACTCAGGTAGACCAGGGCAAGAAGGATATGGGTATCAAGGAGCCCAAGGAAACGACCCAACAGGAAAAAGGGAATCACCACCGCCATGGGAGGGAGCATGCGCAGGGAAAGTACCCAAAAGGCGATATCTTCTTTACGAGGGAAACGGAAACGAGCTAAGCCATACGCAGCCAGGGTCCCCAGGAAGATGGAAATAACGGTCGTGACGCTGACCACAATCACGCTGTTTTTAATATAGAGGAAAAGGTCCCTTTTCTGAAACACCGCACGGTAATTTTCAAGGGTGGGAGAAAAAATCCACACCGACGGGTTAATGGCCTGTACCCTGGTTTTGACCGATGTTAAAACCATCCAAAAGAAGGGGAAGACACAGGCAAACACCACCACAAAGACCAGGATGGTTAACGCCATTTCTTTCCCGATATTTCTGGTTTTGGCTAAAGGCATACTTTTACCCTCTCCCCACCTGTTCTTTTCGCAGAACCCGAAGGAGAATGGTGGTAAGCAAAGTGCTGAGGAAAAGAAGGATGATAGCGTTCGCGGAGGCCCTCCCGATCCAGTTTGTATGGCGGAATCCCAAGCGATAAATATGGAGGCTCATGAGTTCAGTGGCGTTTCCCGGTCCTCCCTGGGTCAAGCCATAAACCACGTCGAACATTTTCAAAGCATCGATCGAGCGAAGGAGAAGGGCAATGACCATCATGGGTTTTAAAAGAGGGAGGGTGAGATAGAAAAAAACCTGTCCAGGGCTCGCCCCATCCACAATGGCCGCTTCATAAGGTTCCTGGGGCAAGGATTGCATCCCGGCATAGAGGATCAAAGCCACAAATGGCATCCACTCCCACACATCCACAAGGACGAGAGACCACCATGCTTCCCGTACTCCCAGCCAGTTCACTTTCCAAA
>JBDIWM010000064.1 GCA_039638595.1 Atribacterota bacterium | reverse complement strand
ATGTAACCGAGATGCCACGTGCCTGACCCGATCCCAAGAAGGCTTGTAGGGTACGCTACCTTCTCAGCCCTTGCAGCCCCTGAGCTGCAAGGATTTTTTAGGTCAGGGGTTTCAAACCCGAGTGAGGGGGATTTCTGCTCCTCAGAGCTGGGTCGGTGTGGCCATTCAAACCTTTTCCGACTATGCCGACCACGCCAACCCCTTTTTCATAACCTGCCCCAATTCCCCGACTACGAATCCTACAAAAAGCCGCTGCACCATACCTATACTTCTTGATTTGCCCTTTTCTTCCTCTTGACTGGACAAAACACCATTCTTTGCTTGAAAGAAAGCTACCGGCTTGCTCTACCCTATCTCACCCGTCGTCTTTCAGTTATTTGGATATCTGGTTAAAAAGTTTCTCAGCGAAGTCGCTATTCAGGTTTTTAAGAATCTTGTACTCCTCAAGAGCAGAACCCCGATCCCCAGTTTTCAAATAAGTCAATCTCAGACCATAGTGAGCCTCGGCATAATGAGGTTCAATGCGAATGACCTGTTTGAAAGCCTCTATGGCTTCTTCGTAGTGACGGAGGTGGTAATGGCACTCGCCAATCGCGAGATAGGCTTCCCAATAGTCTGAGTCCTCCTTGACTGCATTTTCAAAAAAAGGCAGGGCTTCAGCAAATTTTCCTTTCGAGAAGAACTGAAACCCTTCCAGGTATAGTATTTCCGCGGTGATCAGCTGTTTTTCGCCACTTTTTCCCTGCCCCCCTTTAAGACTCGCTTCTTCTGCCTGGACCCAAGGGAAACCCAGGAAACACGTGAGAAAGACCATTAATACCACGTACACTTTTTTTCGTATCTTTCCCCTCCTTTTATTTCTTTTAGTCATTTTCAGGGATAAAGAATGCCTTTTTAAACTCGTTCCCCCTTCCCTCCAGTATCATATCATAGGGAGCTTTTCACCAGAATACAAAATTTCTCCATCGCTTTTTCGAGAGAACCATCCCCCTCATTCCTGAATAGCACCGAGAGAGAATTGCTTTAAAGCCGGTATCGCCGGAAAGGCTTTCACAGAGAGAATGACAAGCTATCTATGGAAGCCGTGCCTCTCTATGGATTTCGTCTACCACGAAGACATTTTTTCCAACCATCCCATCATCATATGATGGAACATTACACCCCGTAATCCCAAGGACGCTCATGGAAACAGAGCTCAAAATATGGCCTCTAAAGAAAAGGCCGGTTTGTTCATGCATCACAGAGGACTTCCACGACTCCAGTCCAACGCCTGGTGAAAAAAGGATACAAAGAAAGCAATAGAATGGATAACCAATGTTCCAGCCTCAATGTACATCCAGAGGCTCCTGTTCTGTTCACCCTTTCAGTGCACCACTGAGAATTCCACTGACGATGTTTTTTTCAAAACGGATATACAGAACCAAAATCGGAATGATGGTGATAATGGTAAAGGCATTCAGAAGCGGCCAATCAGGAAGTCCCAGAGTATCCCTTAAAAAGTACAGCTGGTAGGGAAGCGTCCGCATCTGCGGAGAGCTGGTTAATGCTAAAACGAAGGGAAACTCATTCCAGGATTGTACAAAAGAGACCACTATCACCGTGAGAATTCCTGGTAACGAAACCGGTGCGACAATTTTCCACAGAATCTGTAAAAGGTTTGCCCCATCAAGGATTGCTGATTCTTCAAGTTCCTTTGGCACACTCTGAAAAAATCCGATCAGTATCCAGGTTCCCAAAGGAATGGCTGTAGCCGTATAGGTGAGGATTAAAACGGTATAAGTATCAATGAGACCCAAAGGGGCAAATATTTCATAAAGGGGAACGATTAAAGCTGCTCGAGGAAGAATGCGAGGAACCAGAATCATGATTAAGAGCACCGAACGCATCCAGAATGTATACCGGGCAAAGCCATACCCAGCAATCACACTGACAAAAAGAGCAATAGCTGTGGAAGTAATTGCCAAAATAACACTATTAGCCAGATACCTGGGAAATCCTGGAAAGGTAACCGCTCTGTAATACGCCTCTACGGTAAATGTCCGGGGGATGATGGTAGGTGGGGTCTGGTAAAGTTCGATGGGATGTTTGAATGATGCTGATATACACCAGAGAATCGGCAAAAGTGTAAGGAGGGTGAACAAAAGGAGGGGAATCCAGAACAGATTTTTTCTCATGGTTTTGCATAAAAAGGAAGCTCGATATGGAGTGCCCTTTTCCATTATCCACTCCTATGTCCTGGAAATCCGTAAAATGAAGAAACTAACCAGAGCATTGATAAGAAGGAGCACCATCATCACAGCTGAAGCGTAGGAAATATTCACCTCTTGAAACGCCAAATGGTAGAGATATACCGCAAGGAGTTCGGTTGCTCTTCCTGGTCCTCCACCAGTAAGAGGGAGAATGACATCAAACATATTAAAACTTGCAAAATTAAGCCATATTAAACTCACCCCCATCATCGGGGCAATTAGGGGTAACGTGATATACCGAAGTTGATTGACTCCGTGCGCTCCATCAACGGACGCGGCATCAAAAATTTCGGGGTCGATACTCTGCAAACCAGAGAGGAGAATCAACGTCGAAAAAGGGGTAATATACCAGACATTGGCCAGGATGATGATTAAAAGGGCACGACCCGGATCCCCCAACCAGCTCGTACTTTCCAGGCCAAAATACTGCAAAAAGAAATTGATTAATCCAGCATTGCCACTGAACAGAAACCGCCACATCACTGCGGCTGCCACACCTGATATTAAATAGGGAACCAGACTGACTCCCCGAAAAAATCGCCGCAAACGCTTGACTTTATAAAGACACAGTGCATAAGCTAATGCCAGGAATGTTCCTAACCCGATGGTCCCGGAAACAAAAATAATCGAACGCCGTAACGACTCTTTAAAGTGCGCGTCCTGAAACAAATTATAGTAGTTCCTCAATCCCACAAATGGTTCACCAAACGTGTACATATCAATCTGGCGCAGGGACATGAGAAACGCTTTCACCACTGAATACCCCAAGATTCCCACGACGAAAAAAAGTGCTGGTGCAATGAGAAAATACACCACATAACTTGTCCTTCTTTTCCTTTGGAAAGAAAGAACCCCTGTCATTGAAAATCACGCTTCCTTCATCAAAAATAAACTGTAAGCCGGCTTTTTTGAAGCCGGCTTACATATTCTCTCACTGTCCAGCAATCTTATTAATTTGTGCCTGATACCGCGCGGCCATCTCTTTAGGGTCAGCATTCACATTGGTCAACGCCTCATGTCGTGCTTCAGCTAAGACTCGATAAATTTCGGTATCACGAAGGTGCACCGGAATGGGGTACTGCCGAGAGTAGGCTTCGAAAAGTTCCGCGTACCATGGTTGAAATTCCAGGTAATCTGGCTCTCGGAACACGGACATCCGCGTTGCCGGTTGATATCGCAGCGCAACTTCCTTGACGATTTCAGTTCTGGAAAGATACTGGAACACCTTTCTCACCGCATCTTGTTTGACCGAAGCCGAGATACTGACCATATAAGGCCAGCAGATTCCTCCCATTCTCCAGCTGTCCTTTGCCCCTGGACGATACAGAGGAGGTTTAGCTTTCCACTGTTTTTTGTACTCGAGACTTTCCTGAATCTTGGCAAAAATGTTCGAACCCTGGAACATTTGCGCCGCCTTTCCCGCCATAAAGGCGGCTCGAGCTTCTCCTGAATCCCAAGCCGGCGTATCCGGATGCACAATACCATCTCGCATCATGGTCTGATACCATCCTAAAAGGTACACGCCAGCATCTGAATCCAATTGGATGAGATTGTTCACAAACGGTCCACCCATGGAAACGAAGTAACTGACAAACCAGTCAATATGGGGTTTGTGACCAATCAGGGCATAACCGAGCATCGTATCGGAACGAAGTTTTCTCCCTGCATCCAGAGCGTCATCCCAGGTTTCGGGCTCAGGGATACCAGCTTCATCAAATAAATCTGAGCGCCACACGTACCAGTATGGTGCCGCGTGAAGGGCCATTCCGTAAGGAACTCCCTGGTACGAGGGCATTTCCCAGGCTGCCTTGGCCATATCACGGAAATCGTCCGGGTCCTCCTCTTCCCACGCTTTCAATATTGGAGTAATATCCATAACCATCTTCTGGGCAGCAAGGGCAGTCGGGTTTTGATGGAGAACCTGAAAAATATCGGGGGGGTTTCCAGCTCGGAATGTCCGTACATAGGCTGCCAGCGCTTCTTCCAAGGGAATCATATCAATTTTTATCCGGATATGGGGGTTCTCAGCATGAAAGGTTTCAAATCGATCCGCAGGGATAAAATTTTCTCTTCCAAACCAAATCGTGATTTCAGTCGTCTGGGCAAAAGTGACCACACTCACCAGCAAAAACACAAAAACACCCAAAACTCCAATTCCCACCCGAAGAGATTTCTTCATGGTTTCTTTCCTCCCTTCTTTCTCTTACATCTTTTCAAATATTGTTCCTTCCTCTTGATCTCCTCCCTCCTTTCGATGGTCATTTCTCAACTGGAGCCAAACCTAACTTGAAGCGAGAACACGGCAGCAATCGAGCATTTGCTATGAGCATTTATTCAATTATAGATATGAGAACCTTCTTTGTCAATTCACCCAAAGATTTTCCCTAAGGTCGTCAGTTCGAAGTAAAAGAACCGGTAACGAGGGCTTTAACGATGGAGTACCCACACCAGGGATAAAATCGGAGTGACAAGACTTTCCGTGAAAAAAGAAGGGAGGATGATTTCCCTGCTCGATTTCGAAGCTTGTGTTCGGAAACAATTTTCCCCTTCTGATATCGGAGCTGGAAATCGTACTCATCGGACCGGGTATTCTCTTTCGTTGCTGGAAAATAGCCGACATGAAACCACGGAAAAATCTTTCAAAACAACAATCAGAAAAAATTCCCCTGAAATACTCTGTGTCTCTAAAGAGGGGCTGCTGCGGTAATCAGTACCTCAACCTGTTACTTTTTAAGACTTACGCAGGCGCACCTACTTTCTCTTTTCGTTAACCCCATGTTATGTGAACCTGGGTAAAGCCAGTCACTAATTTGAAGCCCGTATTTGGGTAAGTGACTTTTGGTGGGACTTTATAGAAAATCTTGACATCCACCAAAAAAGTAAATACACTTTTTTAAAGCTGAAATCTATCCCTATTTCGGACCAACTCCTCACAAACCAAACGTCGCCATTTTCGAGCTTTCACAAAAAATCATTTCATCCCCCAGGAGGCAGAATCATGAATATCAAGACTTTTCAATTCTCGTACAGAGGCTTGTTCATGATAAAAAAATTTATTGCACGAATTGGCCCCTTATTTGTCCTTCTCGTGATCGTTATCATAGCTGCATTTTTTGTTCCACGTTTTTTTACCATTCTTAATTTGATTAATGTTATTTATCAAGCTTCTATATATATTATCCTTGCGGTGGGAATGACTTTTGTTATTACTGGTGGAGGTATCGATCTTTCTATTGGATCACAAGTTGCTTTAGTTAGCGTAGTTATGTCTGGACTGATACAGGCATCCAACTGGCCAGTGGGTTTTGCGATGGGTTTCGCGCTGATAATGGGTATGGGTCTGGGGTATGGAAATGGCTTTATAATAACCCGATTGAAAATTCCCGACTTCATTGTTACACTTGCTACTATGGAAACGTTTCGTGGTTTTGCATTAGTTCATTCCGCTGGTAAAATTTGGTTTGAATTTCCTGCATCACTCCGCTACATTGGCACCACTCGCTGGTTAGGGTTACCTATTCCAGCTATAGTTGCTTTAATAATAGCATTTATCGGTTATCAAATTTACCATAAAAGTTATTTTGGCCGTTACACTATTGCCATCGGAGGAAATCGAGATGCAGCAATTTTATGTGGAATTCCAGTAGATAAATATAAAGTCTATCAATATGTGCTCATGGGAGGGTTATGTGGTTTAGCAGCAATACTTCTTACGAGTCGTCTTAACTCTTCACAAGCCACTATGGCTTCAGGTTATGAAATTCATACCATTGCTGCTGTTATTATGGGAGGAACATCTCTTCGTGGCGGGTTAGGGAGTGTTGTTGGGTCCCTTGTAGGAGCATTAATACTGGGAATCATTTCCAATACGATGGTGCTTTTAGGAGTGGATTATTTCTGGAGATTGGTAGCTACCGGTTTAATAATTATTCTCGCTGTAGCATTAAATTTTTGGAGAGAAAATGTTATACGCCAGACATTTTGAAAATAAGACACTTTGGAAGGGAGGTGAAATAATAAAAAGAGTAATATCGACATCAAGAAAACAAAAACGGGAAGGGAGGACCGCGTATCATGACAAGATGTCTATGGATAACGATTGTGTGTTCCATGCTATTCTTGTTGGCGGGTGCGCCGTTATTTGGGCAAGAACCGAAATTAATCGATCCGGAAAATTTTAAAAAAGAAATATTGGGAAAAATGGGCGTTTCGTATCAGGTTTTCAAGGATTTTGCCGACTCGGTATCTGGACCAGCAAGGCCTTTCACCGGAAAACTTGATAAACCCGTGCGTATCGGTTTTGTGACTCCAAGTTTCGATATTTCCGATGCTTGGGAAAGATGGTATTGGTCGATGTATCTTCGTCTGGAAGAAGCTGGAGTTCCCTTTGAAGTGACACTTCAAGCTACATCTCGACATGATGCCCATGACGAACAGCTTGCACAGGTAGAAAGCTTAATCGCTGCAGGCGTTGATTTTATTGTTTTAGGACCAACAGAACTTGACGCTCAGCGGGTTGCAATCAACAAGGTGCACGAAGCTGGGATCCCTCTCATTATCTTAAACTTTTGTCGACCACTTGAAGGTGATGATAAGACCCTCATGTACGTAGCATTTGATCATGAATTCGGAGGATACCTTACCGGGGTACACATAGCCAAGGTAACTGGAGGTAAAGGAAAACTGGCTGGTCTTAGAATGATACCTGGAACCTTAGATGATCAACGCTGGGGTGGCGCAATGGCGGTGATCAAACAAACCGATATAGAAGTTGTCTATGAAACTTATGCAGAAGCTAATCGACAAAAAGCCTATGAAGCTACTATGGACATAATGACGGCTCATCCGGATCTTAACGTTATCTATGCCACTTCAACAGCAATGGCTATTGGAGCAGTAGCGGCCTTAGAAACTCTTGGTCGACTGGATGTGGCAGTGTATGGTTTTGGAGGGACTGCGGATGAAATTGATGCTATGCTAAAAGGGAAACAAATGGGTTCGGTATTTCGTTTTCAAGACGATGCTGGGGTAGCTGTAGCTGAGGCTATACAAAGGTATCTTGAGGGGAAAAAAGATAGTATCCCACAAAGCTATATGGGGGATATGGTTATGACTGATAAAACCTTATCAAGGGACCAGTTTAAAGAATTAGTTGAAAGGGGATTTCGATATAGTAAAACTAAAAAACCAGTAAAGTTTTAACGGAAAGGGCAGACGATTGATAATATATTTTAAATGTTTGCACGGTCCGGGCTTTAAGCCCGGACCGTATTGAGGTAGTGAAAAACAATGCAGACTGTAGTTCAACCTATCCTTGAGATGAGAGGGATAACAAAAAACTTTGGAGGCTTACGAGCTTTAGACAAAGTTGATTTCGAATTAAGGCAAGGAGAAGTCATGGGGTTAGTCGGTGATAACGGAGCGGGCAAAACGACTTTGATTAAAATATTAACAGGAGTATACCCCCCGGACGAAGGAGAAATTATACTAGAAGGAAAACCGGTCAAATTCCGCAACCGGCAACATGCTAAAAGTTTAGGAATTGAAGCTGTATATCAAGACCTAGCATTAGTAGAAACCCTCAACGCACCAGCTAATGTTTACCTTGGTTCCGAAATAAGCCATCGGGTATTTGGCTTTTCTATTCTTGACAATAATCGTATGAAAAGGGACGCTCTTCAACTGCTAAGAACAAAATTAAACATCGTAATCGATAAACCAGAAGAAGCGGTTTTTAACCTTTCTGGTGGTCAAAAACAATCTGTCGCCATTGGCAGGGCCATTTTGAAGGAAAATATAAAGATATTAGTGATGGATGAGCCCACTGCCGCTCTTGGTCCAGAAGAAACTGAGAAAACATTTCAACTCATTCGTACTTTACGTGACCAGGGACTTGCTTTAGTGGTGATTAGCCATAACCTCGAACATATTTTCAATGTGTGCGACCGAATTACTGTTCTCCGACGCGGAAAAATGGTGGGAGTGCGAGAAGTTGCTTTGTCAAGTAAAACTGAAATACTGGGTTTAATCGTTGGAGTGGAAAAACCCGCAAACGAAAAGTAAACTGTTCAAAGGGTAACTTTTACGCTTTCTAGAATGGATATCTACTCTAAGGGTTCGATAACTTTGGGTACCGTGGTGTTCGCACGAAAACTCCCTCCATCGGAACTTCCCTCACACTGAGTCCTCCCCTGGCGATATCGTACTTCTTTG
>JBDIWM010000063.1 GCA_039638595.1 Atribacterota bacterium | reverse complement strand
GGCTTACTTCCCGGCTTGACGTTATACCCCTGACGCTCGAAGAAGCACACCTGGGCCAAGGTGAGGAAAAACCGCACCAGTATTTTTCGGTCCACCGGATACCCCAAAAAGAGACTCTCGTAGAGCTCCAAAATTTTCCGGTGTTCGACCTCCTCTCCAGAACGAATCGGCAAAAGGTAGTACATCCCATTGAGGGAAAGAAACCAATCTTTCCCGTTACCCAAAAGCTCCTCTCCCAGCTTCTGCACCTCCCGAAAAACCCCTTTTATTGCCCTCACCCGTCGCAATGGCACTTCCCGAATGAGCTTTTTGATTTTAAACGCACTCTGATTAATCGAATAGAACAAAAGGTCAACGTAGGTGTAGTCGATGAGCTCTTCAAACTCCCGGTAATCCTCCAGTTTTTGCTCGACCTTTTCCTCAAACTCTAAAAACGCTTCTGGAGTGAAGGTTGAGGTAAAGTAGCGTTTGGAAAAATCCATCCACTTTTCGGTCAGGGTTTTCCCCACCGGATGGAAAAAAAGACCAGGGATAAGGTAGAGAGTGTTACCAGCCAGCTGGGTATTGAGGTAGTTTCGCAAATAGTTCATCCCGGTGAGGAGTTCTCTGTAACACTCCCGACAGAGGGCAAAATTTTTGGCAAAGCCTTCTTTACCCTTTTTACCCAGAAGTTCTGAAGAAAAGATAATCAGTTTGGTGATGTAAAATTTGTCTGGGAAACTGGTGGTATCCCAGGTGAGCTCTTCTTTTTGACCGCATACGGAGCAAATCCCATGCAAAGACTCCTCAAACTGCTCTTCGATCATCGCCTGCTCAAGGTATGCCACGTACTCTTCAATCTCCGAAGGTTTTTTCCCCTCAATGGTGATCGCAAAAAGACCAAAATCATCTTCTGAAAAACCAAAGCTATCTTTCAAGTGTCGAAAAAAAATCTTTTTGTACTCACTCTGAAACTTTTTTGGTTCTTCTCTCGGAGGCCAGGGCACATCGGGAGGAAATCCTTTGATTTTTCGGAAATCAAGAACCTGGAGCGTTTTGTCCTTTACTTTTACCTGAACAAAAAAGCGTTTCACCAGTTCTTCCAGGGTTTCTTTCAACCTTCCCTTTGGAAGGCTATTTTTAAGATTGAATAGCGAACCAAATAAGATATACTGAACGTTACTGGCAGTCAGCCTGTCTTGAGGAACGTTACCTTTACGATGACCCACCCAAAGGTATTCTCCAGAAGTCCGCTCATTGATTTCCAGAAAGGAGAGTTCAAGGTTATCCTCCTTGGGCCAGAAGTCTAACCTGAGAAGGTGCTTTTTCGACTGCGTTTCTTTTCTCTGCTCCACTTCTTTAATTAAACTGAAAGCAAAACCACCTTCCACACTTCCCCGATACGTTTTCCCTATCTGCCGCACTCCCTCTAACACGCCTTCACCCCCTCAATGTTACCAGCACATTCTACCACAAAGGAGTGTCAAAACCTGACACTATGATGCTCAGCAAAAATGATGCACCGTTCATTTTCACTCCAGTGGTTTTCTACCCAACAGGGAAATACAAAACCAAAAACCACCCCAAGGTATACAGCACGGAAAACCGTTCTAACGGTTGAGATTGCTCTTGAAATCTGGCCGAGAGGATGGTATGATTAAAGGGCGCTGAGAGGTCGTCTAAGGGTAGGACGCGTGACTCTGGATCACGTAGTGGTGGTTCGAATCCACCCCTCTCAGCCAGATTTTTTTATACTCTTACTGCTTGGTAGGGGTTTCCTCTGTTTTGGGTTTTGGTTTCTCTTTGAGAAGGTCTTGCGTATACTTTTCGCGTTCAGCCACGTTGATACCCAGAGCCTGATAGAGCTGAGCTTTACTCATGTTGTAGTTGAAAATGGCATTTAGGTAATTGCTTTCAGCTTCGTAGAGGTTATTCTGGGCAGAAAGGAGGTCCACCACGGTCAGCACCCCGGCATCAAAGCGAGCCTGAGCTACGTTCAGGTTTTCTCGGGCAATTTCCTGGCTTTTCTGGGCCACGGGGACGCTATCAAGAGCAGCAACGAAGTTCACAAACTTCCGTTCCACCTCCAGGACAATAGCATTGCGAGTGTCTTCAAGCTGAACTTCGGCAAGTTGCAGGGAAGCACGGGCTTTTTCCACCTCCAAAGACGGATAGTACGGCGCACGGGTGACTTCAACCGCTTTCCGACTTAAAGAAAGGGCCTCTTCTCTGGTTTTAATTTCCGGACGGTTGGCGAGGGCATACGCAATGCAACGTTCCAGATCAAGGTCAAGGGGTTCAAACGTAAGTTGGGTAGAAAGGGTAAACACCTTTTTGGTATCCCCCACAAGATAGGAAGCAAGCTCAGCCTGGGCAATGTGCAGGTTCTTTTCAGCCCTTTTTACTTCAAGACGAGCATTCTCAACTTCCAGTTCACTCTTTAACAGGTCGATTTTGGCCACCGTTCCCAGGGAAAATTTGGTCTGGATATTCTCTAACTGTTTTTCGGCCCGTTTAAGATTTTCCTGGGAAAGCACAAGGGTTCTCTCGGCCTTGAGCTGGTTATAGTAGAGCTCTTCCACCCTGAGCGCAATCGCGCTCTTCTGCACCTCGAAATTGCGATTCGCGTTGCGCCAGACATTTTCAATTTCCAACTCTGAGAGAATGGAAGGTTGAAGAAGGAGATTAGCTTTACTCTGTTTATAGGTTACTTCGTTTTGCATCAGAGTGAAAGTGGCCACCTTGAAAGCACTGCTCCTTGAGAGCCCCATGTCCACAGCCTGGTTGAGTGAAATGGTCTCAGAAGCCCAAACCGAAACCAAACCAAGAAGAATCAGAATGACAACACCAACACCGACAAACTTCATGAAACGTTCCATAGACGAACCCTCCATTCTTTTTGGAATTGTATCCGCTTTCCTACTCGTAGCGCAAAGCCACAATGGGATTGAGCCTGCTGGCCCGCCGAGCAGGATAAATACCGAAGAAGAACCCCACCATAAAGGAAATGGCCAAAGCAAGGCTGACTGCGCCTGGGGAAATGGTAAAAGTCCAGCCCGAAAGGCGCCCCCCAACTTTGCCCATGACCATTCCCAGAATAACCCCTACCACGCCGCCACTTAAGGTCAAAATGGCCGCCTCAATCACAAACTGGAAGAGAATATCCCTCGGTTTCGCCCCAATGGCCTTACGTAAGCCAATCTCTCTGGTCCTCTCCACCACGGATACCAGCATAATGTTCATCACTCCTATGCCACCCACAAGAAGTGATATCCCAGTGATAGCCGCCAAAAACAGGGTGATGCTTCCCGTCACGGTGTTAATGGTCTTGAGGATATCGGCCTGGTTGAGGATATCGAATTGTTCTCGGTCCCCAATCTTACGGCTAAAAAAGTCAGCTATGATATCGACCACCGTTCCCAGATTTTCCTGGGTCGTTGTCTGCACGATGATACCCTGCAGATAATTCGAACCGCTCAAATACTGTCGGTGCGACGAAAGAGGCACAAAAACCTGGCTACCCAAGTCCTGACCCATGACCGTTTTGGACTCCAAAACCCCAATAACGGTGAAATTGGTATTTCCGATACGAATCGTCTTTCCCAAAGCCGAAGGCAAGTTGTCACCGAAAAGGTCTCTGGCCACCGTAGCGCCCAGAACCGCCACTTTCTGGGTATAGAACAGGTCATATCCATTGAAAAGCCGACCATACTGCAGGTTGAAATTACGAATGGTAAAGTAGTCTGGCGTTGTACCCGTCACATTCACGGTGGTGCTCTGCCGAGCGTAAACCACCGTTTTGGGAACGCTCATTTCAGCGGTAATCGCTTTCACTCCAGGAATCCTCATGTTGATGAGTTCTTCCAGATAGCGATATTTGAGCACATTAAAAGAACCCCGGGTCCGGACCGCCCCCCAGGGAGTCTGGCGAGCCCGACCGGGAATGACGGTAAGGAGATTGGACCCCAGGCTACTGATCTCACCGATCACCTGGCTGCGCATCCCCTGTCCAAGCCCAGTCATGGTCACCACCGCAGCGATACCGATGATGATCCCCAACATGGTCAAAAAAGAACGGAGCTTATTGGCCATCAGGTTAAAGGCAGCTGTTCGAAAACTTTCAGAGACATTCACTGACCCTTTCCCCCCCTTCCCTCTGGGTCTTGATGGCCTCAATACGCTCTTCTGCCCGCAGAGGATCCTGCACCTCTTCCACCCG
The DNA here is from genome assembly GCA_039638595.1 of Atribacterota bacterium. Classification (NCBI taxonomy): domain Bacteria; kingdom Pseudomonadati; phylum Atribacterota; class Atribacteria; order Atribacterales; family Candidatus Caldatribacteriaceae; genus Candidatus Profundicultor; species Candidatus Profundicultor thermophilus. The sequence continues at coordinate 4,651 of JBDIWM010000063.1, read as the reverse complement.
GATGAGTTGTCCATCCCGCAAATGAAAGACATGTTTGGCATGCAACGCGATATCCCGTTCATGGGTGATGAGGAGAATGGTCTTCCCCATCTGGTTGAGCTTCTGAAAAATGGCCATGATTTCCTCACCGGTGAGGGTATCCAGGTTACCAGTCGGTTCATCGGCTAGAATAATGGAAGGGTCGTTGACCAGAGCCCGGGCAATCGCCACCCGCTGGTTTTGCCCTCCCGAAAGTTGATTTGGCCGGTGGTGCATGCGCGACTCCAAACCCACCATAGCCAGAAGTTCCCTCACTCGTTCTCGACGTTTCTTCGGAGGCACCTCAGCGTAAAGAAGCGGAAGTTCCACATTTTGAAAGGCGGTAAGACGGGGTAAAAGGTTAAAGTTCTGGAAAACAAAACCGATTTTCCGGTTGCGGATTTCAGCCAGTTGATTTTCTCGCAGCCGAGAAACTTCTTCGCCATCCAGGTAGTACTGCCCGCGGGTCGGCGTATCAAGGCAACCCAGAAGGTTGGTGAGGGTGGTTTTCCCTGAACCAGAAGGACCCATTATGGCTGCAAATTCCCCTGGGGCGACCTCTAAATTCACGCCATTCAGAGCCCATACTTCCTGATCACCCATCCGGTACACCTTATACAGGTCCCTTGTCACGATGACATGATGGTTTTCAACCATTTTTTCCTCCCTCTACATGGGTGGTCCACCCGTCTCTGGTTCCGTCGACCCACCCGCAGTCACTTGAGAACGACTTCCCAAAGCGATGACCACCTCTTCGCCTTCCTCCAATCCCTCTACGATTTCCACCGTGGTTTCACTGCGTAAACCCACTTTCACTGGCCGCCTTTCGGTTTCCCTCTCACCCTTTTTCACCAGCACATAGGTTTCTCCACCCTCCTCTTGCAAAGCAGTGAAAGGAATGACGAGGGTATTTTCCTTTGAAGCGCACAAGATCTGCACGTCCACTGTCATACCCGAACGCAGTAACCCTTCCGAATTATCAAGATGAATAATGGTCTCATAGGTGACCACGTTTCCAGATATCGACTCCTGCTGGGACGTGTTTATCACCTTACCCTCGAACTCTCTTCCAGGGTAGGCATCAAGCTTCACAATAGCCCTCTGTCCTGATTTAACCTTAGGAACATCCACTTCGTTCACCGGAATCACGGCCTTCATGGTGCGTAAATCAGCCACCACAGCCAAGGTTTTCCCCACCGCCACCATTTCTTCCTCCCGGACATCGATTTTCATGACCGTCCCCTCAATGGGGGAAGCAATGGTGGATGCTTCAATTTTTTTCCGAATTGAACGGAGATTGGCCTCCGCCCTGGTCACCGCACTCTGAGCAATGGCCAGGTTTTCCTGATCAGGTAAATTTTGCGTTTCCCTGAGTTCAGCTTCGGTTACCCGCAGTGCCTTCTCCCTGAGGAGTACGTTTTGCTCACTCGCATTCAGTTCTTCCTGGGAAATCCCCCCCGAAGCAAAAAGCCTTCGACTCCGCTCCAGGGCAGTCTTGGCATTCTGATATTCAATCAGCGCCTGTTGGTAAGCGTATTCCCTTTGCCGGAGCTCCACCTCGGTGGGTCGCTTCATCACCTGAGCAAGTTCTGCTCTGGCTGACTCTAAACTGGCCTCCGCGCTGAGGAGATTAATCTCCAGCTCCTCAGTGTCGAGCTCCATCAAGGGTTGACCCTTGAAAACCGTCTCTCCCTCTTTGACCAGGATTTTCTTAATCTCTCCTCCACTTGCTGCCACCGCCTCCACCAATTTCACCTCTACCCGGTCAAGCGGTTCCAGCGTTCCCAACTCTGAGACACTCTCGGTGATACTCCCCCGGACCACCTTTACACTTGGCAACATCTGGAGAGTGTTTCGAGGCCCAGCTCCTTCCGATTGCGACCGGTTACCAGGCATTCCACAGCCACTCAAAAGAAAGAAAATCGCAACGATGACAGAGAAAAACGGTGAGTTCCGTCTCACTCTCCAACCCCCTTCAGAGATGCCTGAAATAACTCCCCAATACGAATCTCTTCCCCTATCGACCGCTTGAGGTCCACCCAGCTCAGGACCAAATCATAAATATTGCCTTCATAGTCACTCTCTGCTTGCATCATGGCTATTTCGCTCCCCAAAAGTGCTTCTTCATCAATAGCCCCCATTTTATACTGCTCTTTCCGCACCGCATACTTCTCGCGCTCCACCTCAATGGCAATCTGGCGAATTCCCAAATCACCCTCAGCTTTTTTGAACCGGTAGTACTTCTCCTCCACTTCAGTCGTAATCGAATTGACCTGCATCCGGTAGTCCTCCCCAAGCTGTGCCAATCGTAATTGGTACTGCTCTTCTCTTTCTCTCCACACCTCTCCTGCTGACACAATCCAGTTCAAGACGATACCTGCACCAAAACTTCCCTCCCCACTGCCACCATCCAAAAAAGAGCTCCCGGCCCTAACCGGAATCCGCGATATTTCCCAGTCCAGGTTCTTTCTCAAAGGGTCAACCGAAAGAGAGACCGTCCATCCGTCCGTTTTATACTCCCCCATAACTTTCACTGAAGGTTTTTTCTGGTCTTTTAACTCTTTTTGGTCCGCTTCCACCGCTTTTCTTTGTCCCTCCAAGTCTGCGAGCTCAATGCGGTTTTTAACGGCCAGTGCCTTTAAATCGTCGAAGGACATGTCCACAGTCGCCAACTCCGGTAAGGGCTCGACTTCAAACGGAGTTTCCAGAGCCCTCCCCAAAATTCCGTTTAACTTCTTCTTTAAAACCAAAAAATTCTCTTGCAGATTCAACAACACCATCTCTCCATCTTTTAATTTTTTCTCAGCCTCCTTTACCGCAAATGCCGCTGCGTTCCCTTCCTTAAACTGCGCCTTCGTCTTCTCGTATTTCTTCCGCAACAATTCCAGATTTTTCTCCGCCAGCCGAATCGACTGCTCCCCTTGAAGGATATTCAGATACACCGAAATCACGCTCGCTTTCACCTCTTCCTGGGCTTTCCGTAATGCCCGCTCGGCAGCCTCTACAACCAATCGGGCCTTCTTTTCCTCTACTGAATCTCCCCAGGAATACGAATCCTTCATGGTGAAGGAAAACCCGGAATTAAATTCTTCTGTCAGGGCGATACTCTGACTGACCCCAATTTCCGGCGAAAAGGTGTTCTTTTCGACCAACCTCAAGGCAGAACGGGCGATTTCCACCTCAGCCTGTGCTTTTTTCAAGGTGGAATTCTCCCTGAGGGCGATTTCCAGAGCTTTATCAAGACTCAATCGCTCCATCGCCCAAAGGAAGGCCGAAAACTCCAACACCAAAAACAGCACCGTAACAAAACCAGCCAGCACTCCCTTCCTACCCATTGTCCTCTCCCTTCTTTCCCAGAATCCTTTCCAGATAAGCCTCCATTTGTCTCACATCCTCTGACAAAAGTAAGACCATCTCCTTTTTTTCCCAGTTCACTCGCTCCAGGTGATACATGAACCGGAAAAGGATTTCTTGAAATCCTTGATCCACATTGCGCCGGCCTTCGACCCGCTCGACAAAAGCGCGGCCTTTATTGCTCAGGGTGTATACCTTCTTCCTCCCTTCCTGTCTCTCTAGTATCATTCCTTTTTCCTTGAGTTCCCGCAGACACGGATAGAGCATTCCGCTTGACACCGGTATCCCAAGCCTACGGCAGTACTTCATAAAGGTATACCCGCTCAATTCACCCTCCCGCAGTAAATACTCAAAAACCATTGCTCTGGTAATGGAAAATCGTCTCATACCTCACCATTATATCGAAAATAGACATATCTTTTTAGATATAATAATCTGACCGTTTTTTCCTTGTCAAGATTGTCTTTTGCAGCGTACCACATTTTTTTGAACATTCCTTAAAAGACTCGTGACAAATTTGTGAACCCCCACCACAGGAACACCATGCAAGTTTTCCTAACCAACCCTGGCATGCCCAAAACATTTTCAATTTAGATTACCCTAAGGACTTCTACCAGGAACTCATGTTTTTTCTCCGAAACCAATTCCCAAACCCTGATCCGTACGTAGTTTGAACCATTTATACGCGAAGTTCCTACAAACACATTCGAAGGACCAAAAAAAGATGGAAACAACGAAATAAAAATACACGCATAAACATGGAGGAAATACGTCTAAAAAACAATAAAAGGAACCACAACTGGGGACTTGAGTTGGAATAAACCCGGTAACAAAAACACCCTCAAAAATCGATTCGCATGGTGGAGATGACGGGACTTGAACCCGTGACCTCCTCGTTGCGAACGAGGCGCTCTCCCCGCTGAGCTACATCCCCCTGGATTTTTAAACGAAGTGGTGGGCCTATCTGGATTTGAACCAGAGACCTCACGCTTATCAGGCGTGCGCTCTCACCAACTGAGCTATAGGCCCGATTTTACCCTTTCAAGAAAATATTCCGCCTACTTCCCTGAATCTCGACTCCGTAGAAAGGAGGTGATCCAGCCGCAGGTTCCCCTACGGCTACCTTGTTACGACTTCACCCCAATCATCAACCCCACCCTCGGCACTTGCCTCCTTGCGGTTAGCCCAGTGACTTCAGGTGGAATCGACTTTCGTGGTGTGACGGGCGGTGTGTACAAGGCCCGGGAACGTATTCACCGCGTCATGGCTGATACGCGAT
>JBDIWM010000062.1 GCA_039638595.1 Atribacterota bacterium | reverse complement strand
TAGTTCAGTGGGTATAGTTAAATAGGTATAGTTAAATGGATCTAGTTCGTCTACACTCACTGTAGAGGGGTACTCCAATGAGTGTAGAACCCCTCTACACTCACTGTAGAACCCTCTACACTCACTGTAGAACCCTCTACACTCACTGTAGAACCCTCTACACTCACTGTAGAGGTGGTCAAGAAGTAGCGGTTGACGGAACCTTTTCCCCGCACCCCTGAGTGTTCCATGATTTTCTGGTATCCCGGAAAGCAATACCCGGAGGAGTCGGCATGGTAAAGGAGGGCTAAATATACCGGAAGTACTGCTTGACACCTGGTTTTTTTACTCACTTCCACCAGGTGTATGAAGGTCTGGTAGGGAAGCTTTAAGAAACGCATGACCTGTAGCCTCCTTTGTGGTGGAGAGGATACGCCATAAAAAACCACTGGTTTTCCTCGTGGTGTCATGGACGACCTCGTCCTGGATATTATGCAATATTTTATAAATATATAAAATAAAATGCAATAATAACTGCGTTTTTTTCCGGATGGTTGCCTCTGGTGGGGGAAGAAAACCTTGAAAAATTGAAAAAATGTGGACCCGGTACTTTGAGAGTGACACGTAATGTCAGTAAAAGAGGCTACAATGGATCCTGAAAAAGGTGAGTGATGGTGTCAGCAAAACCCGAACTCAAGGTGACATGTATCCCCCAGCTAAATTGGAGAGTGGGGTCAGTGCCGTTCCCGCAGGGCGGGGGTATGCGGGAGTGGTTACTTTTCTATCTGCGAAAGAGGACGTTTTGCCGGATTCTCTTTCCCCCTTTCCTCTTTTGGTGGTGGGTCTTTTATCCCATCGAAACGGGGTATGAAGAGTGGTTCTTTACTGAGGTTACATCGGTGAAGGCAGGTGTGTCCCTTTTTGGGTTTTCCCATGGGGTTCATCCTGAAAAGGTTTAGTGTCCACACAAAGATGGGTAAGAAAGGAAAACTCATGGTTGTGGTTGCCATCCACCCCGAAGGAAGGGACAAAAAGTCCCATGGGGCACAGGATGTCAAATACGGAACACGATTTAGGGAAAATTCCCGGTGATAGAACCGGGATTTGGGAATCCCAAAAAATCATGAAAGGAGGATGTGTGATGGTTCGTTCAAAGTGCTCTTTCGTGCTGGCGGTTTTGGCCCTGGTGGCGCTTATGCTGAACGGGTGTATGGTGTCTCCACCGGCTCCAACCCCGGAACCGAGGGCGGTTCTCCAGGGAAGAGTTGTGGTTCCTCAGGGAGCAGCACGGGGAAAGCAGGTCATCGGTCAGGCGCTGGCAGGGGCAACGGTCAACGTCATTGACCCCAGAACGGGGAATATCGTTGCTAGCACCGTCACTGACGATGACGGAAACTACCGGGTGGAAGTACCGGCCGGTGGACCATACCTTGTTCAGGTGGTAAAAGGGAATGTGAAAGTTCTCGATGTGTCCCCTGCGGTGAGCGCTGGGGAAACCGTTGATCTGGGTGTGGCCGATGCGACCTCCACTGCCCAAGCCCTGCTTTTTGCTGCCAGAGTAGAAAGGGGTGAAGACCCCGCATCGATTCCTCTGGAGGATCTTTTAACCCTTCCAGGGTTCAACCAGCTCGTTACCCAAGTTGAAAACGCTCTGAATGCTGGTAATGACCCCACCACCATCCCTCAAATTGTCAATCTTGCAAATAGTATCGTTAATCCTCCATCTCCATCTCCATCTCCAGTTTCTCCATCCGCTCCAACTCCAACTCCAACCCCAACTCCAACCCCAACCCCAACTCCAACTCCAACTCCAACCCCAACCCCAGCTCCCTTTTCGATCACCTTCGGTACCCCGACTATCAATGGTACTGTGGTCACACTCACCGTGAGGGCGCAGAATAATAGTGGAAGTGATTATCCGAATGCCCTCTATGGAATCAGGGTGACCATACCTGGTGCAAGTGGACAAACTCTTACCGTTCATTACGGTCCACCGGGAGGGAATACACCGCTCAGTTTCCCCCTCAACTATAGTAACGGAGACTACGTCGGATCCTTTGGTGGTTCCGGTTTTAACATGAATGCTGGCTGGGACGTGACCACAGAGTTCAGGGTGGATTTAAACCAAGTTGGCTTTACGAGTGGGGGTACTACTACTGTTCGTGCTACCGTTTTTGTCTCTCTCGGCCAGGCTCCAAATCCATTCACAAATCCAGTTGCACAAAATCAAACTACCATTGATATTCCCAACCTTAATCCTCCCACTTCCTGAGGAAGCTCAATGAGGTCCACCTTCGGTTGTTTTGGTCCACCGATGGTGGAAAAGCGTGATGTGGTGTGGTTAAAAAAGCCAGGCGGCAAAAAGCCGCCTGGCTTTTTTGGAAATCCTGGGGTGGAAAAACCCAATGTTCTGGGGTCCATTCTTTAGGGTCTACCCTTTGCCCAATGAGGTACCCACGTCCTTTTTTTCAAAACCTCGTCACGTGCGCAGGAATTGAGGGGGATTCCTCCTTTCTACCATTCCCACATGAAAACCTTTGTCATTCCTGTATGACACTCCATTATCCGTCATTCCCGCAAAAACCCCCTTTCCGTCATTCCCGCAAAAACCCCCAATCCGTCATTCCCGCAAAAACCCCCTTCCGTCATTCCCGCATGCTTTAAGCGGGAATCCAAATCCATGACAAGGAAAAGTCACTGGAATTCCTGATTACTACATTCAGGAATGACAGAGGGGAGAAGATTCCGGCTTAAAGGTTGCCGGGGTGACGGAAAAGAACAAGATCCGGCTTTATCCCCTTGTGAGGGCGAGGTGGTCACATCGTTTAGGTTTACTTTACGGATCGGAAGAAATTTCTGACGCTTTTTCCGATTTGAGTGGGGTATCCCACTTCCAGTGGAATTTTGAGGATACCCCACTGTGGACCTGTGCAAACCTTTTGGTCATCAGGAATGTCTGGTGGATTCCATGGGAACCCAGGACGAAGAGTTCACCGGTAGTACTTCTTTTCCAGACCCTTAAGGAAGGCAAGACCCTCCCGCAGGAGGAACTCGGTTGAAGGTGCTAACTTCCTCCAGATGCAGGTAGCGGCGCGCATGGATTCGGCGATTTCGGCAAACGATTCCATACCCACCACCCCCTGGTAGTTTCCCTCTCCCAGAGCTTTGAAGACTTCATCCCAGTTGACGGTTCCCGTACCGGGAGTTCCACGGTGGCTTTCGCTTAAGTGGTAGTGGCACAGATGGGGAAGAGCTTGCTTGGTGGGTTCGTAGAAGTTGTTTTCTTCGATATTCATGTGGTAGGTGTCGAGGTGGATTCCCACGTTGGGTTCCCCGATCATGTCCCGGAGACGGAGGGCTTGCTCGCAGGTGTTGATGAGGAAGGTTTCGTAGCGGTTGATGGGTTCAATGCCCACCACCATCCCGAAATCCCGGGCAAGCTGGGCTACCGTGCGCAGAGCAGTACTTGCCCGTTCCCAGTGGACTTCACCCGGCATGGTGTCAATCCGTTTTCCCATGGCTGAGTAGATGACTCCCGAAAAGCTTTTGGCCCCCATTTCGGCGCTGACCCGTACACAGCGGAGGAGGTATTCAAGACCCCTTTTTCGAATTTCTGGGTCATCGCTGGTGAGGTCGTAGAAGTCCTGGAGGGCTGTTGAGGTCACCACCCCGATTCCGACCTGCTTTAACCGTTCCCGGATGGCAGAAGGGTCGACGAGGTCGATATCCATGAGAGGGATTTCGATGAGGTCGAACCCAAACTCTTGAGCTCGGTCGATGAGATTGAGAGTCGCGTTGCTCCATTGCCCTGTCCAGGCATAGGCGTGGATGGCATACTGTAAGGCCATGGTCTATCACCCCTTTACGTTTTTTTGATCCCCTGAAAGGGGTCCATTTGGACTGAAGTCAAATCCGTTCCAGCCGGGTTTCGTTGACCCCGGTGATCATGGCCACCACCTCAGCCGGATTGGTTTCAGTCTTCAACCGTTCACCCACCTTTTCGCCATTTCGCAGGACGATAATCCGGTCCACAACTTCGAAGATGTGGGCGATATTGTGACTGATGATGATGATGGAGGCTCCCAGTTCGTCCCGAATGCGCTTGATGAGGTCAAGAACGTTCCGTTCCTGCTTCACCCCCAGATTGTTGGTCGGCTCATCGAAAATGAGGATTTTCCCTTTCCAGTACACCGCCCTTCCAATGGCTACCGTCTGCCGTTGCCCGCCTGAGAGGTAGAGGGTTTTGGAACGGACGTCTTTGATGTCCACCCCCAGGGCGTTGAGCACCCGGTTGGTTTCCTGGAGCATGAATCGGTCGTCAACCAGCTTAAAGAAACGGCCGAAGACGTCGTCCCGGAGTTTTTCCCGCCCCAGAAAGAGGTTGGAAGCGGCGTCAAAAATGGGGATGAGTCCTTGGTCCTGGTACACCGTTTCAATACCCATTTTTCGGGCATCGCTTGGATTCTTGATTTCTACTTCCTGTCCATGGACAAAAATCTGTCCCGCGGTTTTTTCGTAGACTCCGGAGAGAATCTTGATGAGGGTTGACTTTCCTGCTCCGTTATCTCCCACAATTCCCACGATTTCCCGTTCGTACACTTTGAAATCGACCCCATTCACAGCTTTGATCCCCCCAAAGAACTTGCAGAGGCCCTTGACCTCAAGCACCACCTCTTTTTGGGGATGTACCCAGTCTTCCATACCAATTCACCTCTCCATAGAACGTGCGCCGTGCTTCTCGGCGAAGCGCATGCGCAGCGCATCGACATACATGGCACCGAAAATTAGCCCCCCGCGCACAAAGGGATATAAATATGGGGATACCCCCAGGTAGTTTAAGCCGCTCTCAATCATGTAGAGGATGTACACCCCAAGGAGAGTTCCCGGTAAAAGTGACCCCTCTCCTCCAAACAAGCTGATACCCCCAATGACCACGCTTGCCAGAGCGACGAATTCCATGCCGATTCCCATGCGCAGCGAAACTGAGCCAAGCTGGGCGCTCAGCCAGAGTCCTCCTGCGCTGGCCAGAGTCCCGGAGAGCACAAAGGAGAGGAGCACCACCCGTTTGACATCAATGCCAGCCCGCTGGCACACGTCGGCGTTACTCCCCACCGCAGCTACGTAACGGCCAAAAGGGGTTTTGGTTTGCACAAGGTGCAAAAGAGAAAGAAAAACCAGGGAAAAGAGAATATCCCAGTAAAAAACCCCCAAACGAGCACTGCTTAACCCGGTGAGAGAGGAAGGAAGACCGATGGTTCGGCCCTTCACAATTTGGAGGCCAATTCCCCTGAAGGCCATCATGGTACCCAAGGTAGCGATGAAAGAATTAACCCCCAGCCTGGTGACCACAAAACCGTTCAAAAGTCCGGCCAGAAGGCCTACCCCGAGGGTAATGACCACCGCCAGGGAGAGAGGAACCCCGTAGCGTACAAGAAGCGTTGAGCCGACCACCGGAGCAAAAAAGGCTACCGAGCCAACCGAGATGTCGAGGTTTCGGGTGAGGACCACCATGGTCATCCCGGCGGCGACGAACACAAGCGGTACTGCTGCGTGCATGACGTTGAAGAGATTGGTGAGGGTCAAAAATCGCCGTGACAGGAGGGAGAATCCAAAAAACACCACGATGGCAATGAGGAAAAGACGCTCTTGCCCCAGGAGGGAAAATCGACGTGTTCTCCAGACAGTGAACATGGTCATCAACCTCGTTCTTGAAAGGTTCGCTTGCGCCAGTAATCGAAGGCCACCACGGCAACGACCAGGGCGCCTTTGGCTACCAGACTCAGATAGTAGGAAACCTGCATCATGTTCATCATGTTCTCGAGAATCGTGATGAACAGAGCACCGATGGCGGCTCCCAGCACGCTCCCTTCAGCACCGTGGACGCTGACTCCTCCCACCACTGCAGCTCCAACTACGTTCAAGATCACCCCTTCGCCCCCCATCTTGGACGACGCCGACATAAGACGAGCCGTGGTCACTACCGCCGCTAAGCCAGCAAAGAAGCCCGAAAAAAGGTAAGCGGTGAACACCATCCGTTCGGTGGGTACTCCCAGGAGTTTTGCGACGGTGACGTTGGAACCGGTGGCATAGAGCCATCGTCCGTAGCGGCTCTGGCGTATCAGCCCGAATACGACCAGGGCCACTCCAAAAAAGAGGAAAACCGGAACGGGAATCTCCAGAATTCGGGCGGTGAGAGTAGCGATGAAGCGGGGCGGGAGATTACTGATACTCACTTCCCTGGTAAGCCAGATTGAAGCTCCCGTGGCGACGTACATCATGGACAGCGTGACCACGAATGGGACCATTTTGAGGTATGCCACGGCGAATCCGTTGAAGGCCCCAAGGAGGGTGGAGAACGCCACCATGATGGCGCTACCCAGGAGAGGGGATCCTCCCTGTCGCATCCACATGGCCCCCAGGATTCCTCCCAGAGCCATCACCGAGGGTCCGGAAAGGTCAATGCCTCCGGTCACCATGGCGAAGGTGATGCCAATGGCCATGAGACCCAGGGCTGCCGACTGATTCAAGATGTTGACGATGTTTCGAAGCGAGAGGAATCGGGGAACTACGAACCCCATCACAACCACAATCAGTGCAAACACAAGGAGTGGGATGTACCGGTACAGTTCTTCTTTTTTCAGCATTTTTCAAACTCCTCTTTGGTGGCTTGGGCACCCAGACTCTCAGTTCCAGTTAAAAAAGATTGGGAGGGCAGCCCTCCCAATCTTTTCCGGTTTTTCGTGTGCTCTCAGTCTTTGTACTCTCTGGCCCACATATTCTCGAGCTTTTCGACATTATCCGGGGTGGCAACCCGTCCTGCGACCAGGAATTTCTGTCCCTCTGGAATCTTCTCCCCAAGCAGAATACTGGTGAGCACCTTCACGGCTTCAACAGCATGGAAGTAGGCATCGTAGGTGGTGGCGACATCGAGGTACCCCTTGACCATGGCTTCGTACCCCTGAGGATTGATATCCTGGGCTGCAATCCAAATGTGATTCGGGTCACCGGCTGGAGCGAGTCGTCCCACTTCGGCCAGGGCTTTTTCCACGGCGGAGAAGGCAAAGTCGCTGTGGACAAAGAGGGCATTCGCTTCCGGATTGGCCTGGAGGGCGTTTTTCAAACCCGTGTAGAATTTCTCCGGGTTCCATTCGGTGGGTACCTGGGCGATGGTTTCCCATGCACCGAGCTGGTCTTCCACGTAGTGCCAACCATTGGAACGGTACACGGCGTTCATGTCTCGCAGGTCACCCATCACCTCAATCACCTTGCCCTTGATTCCAAGCCCTTTGAGGAGTCCAGCAAAATAGAGCGCCGTTGTGACCGCCTGGTTATAGCTGTCTGCACCCACGTGTGCGGTGGGAACCTCGGTGGAAGATTCCCGGTCAAACGTCACGAAGGGGATTCCGGCCTCACGAGCCGCTTTGATGGAAGCTCCAATTGCCGCCGCGTCGTGCGCCCGGGCGATGATGATATCCACCCCCTGGGCAATCAGATTTTCGATGTTGGCGGCTTGCTGAACGGGATCACTGTCGGCTACCGTGACCACCCATTCAAACTCTAACCCTTTCTGCGGTCCGTACTCTTTGCTGTAACGAATCATGTAGTCTTCCCAGGCTTGGATAAGGGCATGGAGCTTTTCGTTCCAGGAAAGTCCAACCTTGACCTTTCGAGTTTCCCCAAAGGTAACACCACTCCACGCAACACCCACAAGCACCAGAATGAGAAACACGATGAGCATCTTTTTCATGGCTCTTATCCTCCTTTCGATTTCCTCCATCGACACCACATGGACCACAAGCGAATATCTGGAGTTTGACCCGTCCTCGTATCCCTTGTCCCAGTGATTCACCCGATGACTCTCTTCACCTCCTTTGCCCGTTCTTCGCCTTGCTTTGGAAAGGAACTCGAAGAATGCTTTTTCTTTTGCTTTTCCCAATTCAAAGAAGCCAGGCAGTCCAAACCTTGGAGTATAAGGGCTAAATTAAATCCTTCGAAACTTTACCGTGATTTTAAGCCGAAATTCATCCTCTTTAGCAATTTTAACAAAACTCCACCATAGAGTCAATCATCTTATGTTCTTCAGGTTAAGAGGTTCTATCCAGATGACGGACCACGGAGCTGGAAAGATTGGAAACGTTTACTTTCGCCAATTGAGGATGAAAGGACAGCGAGAAGAATACGGAAAAGAACGTGCAGAAGTGCAAAAAACTGCCTTCAGGTGAGAGGATTTTGTTCGTTCCGGGTTGTTTCACCGGAATGGTTTCCAGGCTGCCTGTGTTTGAGTGGGATCTCGGTGCTCGAACTTTTGATTTCATTACTAGGATTCCTGCTTACTGCATGCAGGAATGACGGATTAGGGGTAACCTGCGGGAATGACGGAAGGTTTGACGTGCGGGAATGACGGATAAAAAGCGTCATTCCTGAATGGATCTATCGAGGAGCCTGCCCTCGAATGGATTAATCGAGGAGCCTGCCCCTGCATGTCTTAAGCAGGGGTCATTCCGGCAATCTTTAAGCCGGAATCTTCCCCTCTCTGTCATTCCTGAATGTAGTAATCAGGAATCCCAGTGACTTTTCCTTATCATGGATTTAGATTCCTGCTTACTGCATGCAGGAATGACGGATTGGGGGTTCATGCGGGAATGACGGATAAAAAAGCGTCACCCCTGAATGGATCTATCGAGGAGCCTGCCCTCGAATGGATCTATCGAGGAGCCTGCCCTCGAATGGATCTATCGAGGGTCACCCTGGCAGGTAACTCGGCCGGGTTTTTGCTTTTTTTCTCTGTTTAGCGTGTCGTTGAGAGAGGGTAGATGGGGAGTGGGTCCTTCAAAATTTGGAAGTGACGCCTATTGTGAAGACTGCCGGTACCCTTTCTGGAATGCTCAGACCCCTGGAGAACTTCGTCTATCAAGGAAGCATCGTGTTCCATCACTCCCCGACCCAGCGATGCGGAGGGTCCTCGAAGGGTTTTAGGACTCGATTTTCCCCGGCTAGGGCCCAGCAGTAGTAGAGTGCGTACCCAGGAGCGGCCACCACCGGGTGGTATCCACCAGGAATCACAAACGTATCACCATCCTTGATGAGGTATGCATCTTCGATTTCCTTACTTTCCAGGTACAGGCACTGGACACCAAAGCCATGCTGGGGGTGGAAGCGATAGTGGTACACCTCTTCAAGGGCGTACTCCTCGGGGGGACGATTTTTTTGATGACGGTGGGGAGGGAAACTCGACCAGCATCCCGGGCGGTTCAGGGTTTCCCCAACCATGAGTGTTTGGGCAGGAAATTCTGGTCCAATGATGGTGTATACGATTCTGGTGAAGTTTTCCTTACCCACCTCTTTAGCTTGGACCTCTTCCTTTGAGATAAACGTGGTTGGCCGGTTTTGGAGGTGAATGCTTCAAAGATCGCCCATTCGGTATCGTGAATGGCCTCCACGGTGAAGGGGACGTGGGGAGGAAAGTAGAAACAGGATGCCCGCTCTTTGAAGACG
>JBDIWM010000061.1 GCA_039638595.1 Atribacterota bacterium | reverse complement strand
CGAGCGTTTGGTAAATGAGGAAAAATCTTGAGCGACCCGAAACACCCCCTTTCATGGGTTTTACAACCCTATTATAGCAATCAACGGGTAGAAAGCAGATATGAAGAACAAAACAAAATGCATAATCTCCCATTGGTGATTGAGAACAAATATCAAATAGTGAAAGCAATAACGTAGAGAACCACTCCAATCACCACCATCACGAATCAACCTGGAATATTTCGACACCCATACCGGACCATAAAAATAGCATGAGAATAAGAGTAAGACGGGCGCCGAGGATGATCCTCTTCCCCCCAGAGGGACTTACTACTTCAAGAATGGCAATGACCTCAAATCCTTAGCCCGTTTCCACGTTAGGCTAAGAGCCATCCAGCTTTGAAGTAAGGAAAATAGCCGTGACCCCCCAGCCATAAGCCCATTCAGGGTGAAAAATTTTTACCGGATGCTGGCAACCGGAACACCAGGGAAGAGTCCCGTAGGGCTCTTCCAGCTCCAAGAACTACCATCATAGCAAGCATCATGGGAAGTCCTGCTTTGTGAGACAGTGCCATAAGGGCAGAGGATAAAGTTGCCACAGAGGCCACCGAAATGTAGTTTGTTCAGAAGACTTTCCAACGCGGAGCACGTAACCGTCAATATTTTGGGTAAAAACAACGAACCCTCAGAAAAGGGCACACAATGGATCAAAAAGGCTACCCAAAATTTTCTGTAAGGATGTGTTTTTAGCTCTAAGCGAGGAAAATCCTGCTTCTTCAACTCGCGAATAGGCTTAAAACGGGCATTTTTATCTTCCCATCTGACTTGACAAAAGGAAACGCTAACGCATCCTAAAACCAAACGGACTCCGAGGAATTGGAGAACCGGAGGGTTAAAATGAAGAACTCTTTTTAAGAAGGAACGAGTTCGACGCTTTCCCTCTGGGGAAAGCGGAAGTTCAATCCTGAAGCACGAAGAAAGCAAAGCGGTTACCCGTAGAACTTTCTGGTGAGAGTGAGGTTCGATGGTTCATTGGGGTCAGTGGTTTTTGTTACCCAGGGTCGGCTTTTTCGAACCAAAGAACCACCTTGTTCTTCAAGCACTCGTAGTCTACTTTGCCCATGCAGGTCAGGGAAAGTTGGTCCACAAAAATGACTTCAGTCGGAATGGACCATGTAGTGAGGTGTTGAGCAACATAGTGCTTGATTTCTTTTGCCATGTATTCCCCGGAACGGACCGTTTCCTTTAATATTACAAACGTTTTAACTCGATTCAGGGCATACTCGTTGGACACAACGACCACACTGGACTTGAGAACCGCAGAATGGCTCTCAATAACCCTTTATATCCGTATTCACCCATAAAACCCAAGTCACCGGTGTGAAGTCAAATAAAACCATCCTCATGTTCTTGAAGAACCTGTGCAGCCTCATCAGAACGGGAGTTGTAGCCCAACATCACTGTCGGTCCACTGACATAAATTTTTCTCTTTTCCCCTCTTGGTACTGCTTCCGTGGTATGGGGACGGATAATCGTAAAGCGATTCCCCGGAAGGGTAAACCGATACTCCCCCAAGTGGGGAGTTTTCCAGCGTTACAGAACAGACAGAAACACATTTGATAAGACCATATTCCTGCCACAAGGATATAAAAGCG
This sequence comes from Atribacterota bacterium, assembly GCA_039638595.1. Taxonomy (NCBI): domain Bacteria; kingdom Pseudomonadati; phylum Atribacterota; class Atribacteria; order Atribacterales; family Candidatus Caldatribacteriaceae; genus Candidatus Profundicultor; species Candidatus Profundicultor thermophilus. The sequence continues at coordinate 8,157 of JBDIWM010000061.1, read as the reverse complement.
CACTTCACCTTCAGACACAAAACGCGAAAAAGTGCTGAATTTCTCCGGTAAGCCCAATCTTATCAATCTCTCGTTTCACTTCCTTTTCAGGGAATTTTAAATGGTACGAAGGGGTTTCAAATGGCAATCTCACCGTTTTTCAGTTTTCATGGCCTGTGATGGTTTGACAAAAACTGATTTTCTTTGTATACTTACTTACGCATATATGAATATAAAAAGAATGGATGAAGTGAATGAAGATAGAAGACCTTACCAAGCTTTTTAAAGCATTATCAGACAAGACCCGTTTGCGGATCGTGCGTTTGCTGGTTCAATCCGGAAGGGCGATTTGTGTTTGCGAAATTATGGACGCTCTCTTGGAAAACCAGTACAACGTTTCGAAACACCTCAATATCCTGAAATCAGTGAATCTTGTGCAAGAAAATAAAATGGGTAGGTGGGTTTACTACTCCATCATCAAATCCGAAAATCCGTGCCAAGAATTTTGCATTAAATTCATATCTAGACTCCCGGAGGAAATTTTTGCACTCGATACATTGCGCTTAGAAAAACGGTTATCGCTCCGTAAGAATGGGAAATGCGTGATTGGCGTCAATAGTGCAGAATGGCAAAAAATCATCACCCAGCTATTTCCGAAAGGAGGTAACCAAGATGCTTCGAAAACCCATGAAGAAGGAGTGGATTAATCTCCTGATTGTAGTCATCTTCTACCTGAGTGGTCTGGTATACGTGTACACCCAGAACCTCTCCTTTTCTGCCCTTTTCCAGTACGGACTTTTACAACCCAAGGGTATAACTGGGCCTGAAGCAAGACTGGTTGACATTCCGACTCCGCTATCCTGGAATATCCCTCAAGTTTTATGGTTTGTCTACGTCAAAAGTGTAGCTGTGCTGGTAGAGTTATTCCAGTATTGGGTGGTGGGAATGTTCATTGCAGCCGGGTTAGTGGTGTTCGTACCCTGGGAAACGGTGAAAAAGAGAATGGGCTACGGAGGATTCAAAGCAAACCTTGCCGCGGCTGTCGCCGGAGCGGTCATTCCCATTTGTTCTTGTGGGATTGTACCAGTGCTTGCGGGAATGGTGCAGGCCGGTATCCCCCTGGGTCCCACCATGGCTTTTCTCATCGCCGCTCCCATGCTCAACGTCCCGGCTGTTTTCATCACCGCCGGAATTTTGGGTTGGAAACTGGCAATTGGCCGAATTTTGGGTACCTTTTTTATTGCCCTGAGCGTCGGCGGTGTTCTATCATATTGGCAAAGGAAAGAACGGTTACTGAGGAGGTTCGTAAAACTGGCAATCACACCCAATCTTTCACCGGAGTTACAGCAGTTTGCCTTTCGAGTGGGCATGGCCCTCTCCAAAAACCCTGGTAAATTACCCACTGAAAAACTGGCTCCCAATGAGGAAGAAAAACTCTATCTTTTGGGTGAAGCTGGAATCCTTGACCGGGATAAGGATGGGTTGTGGCATTTACCCATTGTGTCTGAGGTCAAAACCGATGTCACCGGTGCGTGCTTTGTCCTACCCACGGGGGATGCGCGATTGCGTTTTTCGCAGAGGATGGGGAAACTGGTGGAAACAGCGTGGGATTTCTTCCTGCAACTGAACTACTACCTTATTTTAGCAGTCATCATTGCCGGAGCCATTAAGGTCCTCATTCCTACCAGCGTAGTGGTCAATTTTGTCGGTGGCAAGGGAATCAATTCGGTTTTGGTGGCTTCGTTTGTCGCCATCCTCGCTTATGTCTGCACCTATGTGGAAGTGCCAACTGCACTGGCATTAATCCAAAAGGGTATGGGCGGTGGTGCCACTTTAGCTTACCTCTTGGGTGGACCGGGACTTTCTCTTCCGTCAATCGCCATGCTTTCCGGCGTTTTCAAGAAAAGGGTACTTGCGCTCTACGTAGGGTTGAGTTTTGTCGGTTGTGTCGTGGCTGGCTATTTCTTTAATCTTTTTTGAACCGAAGGGCGTTCAATATTTCAAGCACGCTTGAACTAAAACGTAGCGAGCACGGGTTTTATCGTAAACAATAAGGAGGTGTCGTTATGACAGAAAATAACCAAACGGTGAGAATATTTATGATGCCTCAACAGTTCCCCTGTGGACCTCGGTCTTCATGCTGTGGACCCATCGGGCAATCAGAAGAGGAGATTACAAACCTCAAAAATGCCATCGAAAAGGAACTGGGATTTAAGACGGAGGTTGTGAACGTCATTCAGGATAAGGACTTGAAAAACCATTCCGGGGTCGTGCGACTCATTCAGTCCTTTGGAGCCATGGTCCTGCCGATTATCACCATCGGTGACGATGATGAGGTTGTTTCTATGGGTGTCCCTACACCCGCAGAAGCTATTTCGGCGATAAAAGAAAAAATTGAGTCCTAAAGGAGGTCTTTGTATGCCCACCTACGAATACGTCTGCACCGAGTGTGGTGAAAAAATCGAAATTTACGCCACGATTTCTGAACAGGAAAAGGGATTAAAGGTCACCTGCCCCAAATGTGGGAGTAAAAAGGTAGCCCGAGTTTTCGGAAACATCATGGTTATGGGCGGTTCCAAAGGAAGTGGAATGAATCGACCCATGTCAGGCTGTTGCGGCCCCAGCGCCGGTCCGGGATGCTGTGGGTAACGGAAGAAGCCAACCTGGTTTGATCTCATGACCAATAAAGGGGGGAATACCCAATGGACGTAAAAACCAGAGAATTAGTCGGAATCGCCGCTGCTATTGCTGGTCATTGCCAAAAGTGTTTTTCCTACCACTATAGTGAAGCCAAACGAATCGGGATCGAGGAAAAGGATATTCTGGAAGCCATCGAATTCGCCAAAACAATTCGAAGTGCAGGAAACCAGGGGATGGATGAGTTCGTGAAGCAGATGATGGCCCAAAACCAAAAAACGGAATAAAGAACCCCAGCGATACCAACAGTGATGGCGTGGGCCAAAACCAAGATACGCCCAGAGCATTCGCTGCGGCGAGTTGAAGATGTTTAGGTTGACCTTTTCGGATACTCGCTACGGCGAATGCAAATCCATAGAAATATGATGAAAGCCTTCCTAATAATCATGAAGTTTGGCGAATCCGTTAAGCGGAATACGTGGAATTCCTTCCCCCAAGGTGGAAGCAATTTCCAGAAGTCATCGATTTACTCAACCAAGGCAGGTCAAATATTCCAATTATGGTCAATGTAGAACTCATCGCTTCTGGTGGAAAAAATCAACGTTGGTCAGATTGAAAAAAACACCTGCTCAACGTGGGCATCAAAAGGTTATGATTACAAAGAGTGCGCAGCGCACGCAAAAGAGGCTTAAACGACTCTTTTTAGGGAGGAGGTGATTCTGATGAATGAAGAAAGAAAAAGAATAGACGATTTTGTGAAAAGTTTCGCGAACCTATCCAGTGACGAACAGAAAGAAGTCGTCAAAGAATTAATGCCAAAGCTGTGCGAAATCGTCATGAAAGACACAACCATGATGCAAGAAATGATGCCAAAGTGCATGGAGATGATGAAAGAGATGAATTTTCCCATGATGACGATGATGTCCCAAATGATGGGTCGGTGACGAATTAAAAGCCTACCCAAAGCGGTGACTCGGTTTGAGCAGGGATTCGCTCAATTACCGTACCTCCTGGGGCCCAGGCTCCTCCACAGCACTATTTGGATACACCTCATGGTGCTCTCCGATTACAATTCGCCTCCATGAGAAACCTCGGGGTAACCCCGAGCCAACAAAGCCTATTAGTTGATCTGGGTAAAATTCATCCCAATACCAGAGCCCTGAGAGGAATAAGCGCGTGTATCCCGCGGAAAGTGCCTGTGCGACAGGGATTATATCCACCAATCTTTACATCTTCAGATGGGGTAAACCGTAACGCCATACTCGTTCGGCGAAACCCAATCGCTCAAAAACACAAATACGGCTCCTGTGTCCCAACAGGGAACAAAGGGATTTTGGGCTGAATTCACGATGGTCCCCTTGTCCCTCCACCACTTATCTGATAAAGAACTACGTCTATGCCCGACGCTCATCCGGTTCGCATTTAGCGCTGCCGTTACGTATTTTTAGGCTTATTGGGGAACCAGGGAGTAAGGACAACCAGAACCTCCCACCCCATGCAGCGACCGATTGACGGTGCATAAATATATGGTACCCCTTTTTTGGATTTTTAACCAGCCGCGAGGACCCAAAGAGCTGAAATCGCGGAATGTTAGAGCATCCACTTCACGTCCCTACTCTGCAGGTCGATTCGGCCCCGAACCTGAAGCGATCACCATGCCGGTGAATCTCCTACTCATCAGGGTGAAGAAAGCATCTCCCAACCCGATGGTGGTCCTCTGCGAAGGTCGATTTGGGAGGGGATTTTACCTCTGTAACACCTGAGGTGTGGAAGCGAAAAACCACCGGATAAGGGTTAGCCATTCGTAACGAGCACGCATACAACCAAAAAGCTCAAATCATTCACCCCCCGCAGGACGCCCATCTTTAACCCCACAATTTCGCTTTGGAACCTTTTTCACAGATTCGCAAAAAATCCTCCACCAAAAGTTCAAGGTTACCTTGTACGATGAAGGTACAAAATCCCCATCCGGGGACATTCCCAGAGAGATACGAAAAAGGAGTGATAGCGATGCATCGCAAAATGGTGGATAAAATTCTCGTTGACCTCGTGACCCTTTGCCTTTTCCCCTTATTCTATGGAGCAAAGCTTTAAGTCTTGGGTTTCATGAGGTTACTGGACTTTTGGTCCTGGGGCTTTTCGGCTTTCACCTCCTTTTGAACTGGAAATGGCTTGCTGGGGTCACGGTGCGACTCTGGCAAAGAGCACTGCCAGCGAAAACCCGATACCTGTACCTCTCTGACCTCCTTTTTTCAGCATTTTTTGTGATGGCCTCGCCGAGCGGTGTTTTGACAGCCCGGGTCCTTTTCTCCGGATACCGAAATAATCTTTTGAAGGAGCTCCACATCTTTTCCTCGGGTGTTTCTCTGATCCTCTTTGGAGTGCATCTCGGATTCCGCTGGAGCTTATTTTGGAGTTTCCTCAAAGGCACCGTGCGTATTCCCCGGAGGATTGCAAAACCACTTCAGATGGGACTGATGGTCCTCCTCCTTGCTGTTGGCTTTTATTACCTGGTCCTTAGCCCTGTACCCCGCTGGCTTTCTAATCCCTTTGGAGGAGAAACTCGTCCTCAACGATACGTTCTTTCACCGAACAACTCCCATTCCCTTTACGGCGAACGTCCCCATGAAGGAGAAAGAGGGAGAGGCCAAAAACGTCTCAAGCAAACCGGACAGTGGAAAGTCCAGGATGACGTCTTGAGAGTGGTCATGGTCACCCTGGTCACCTATGGATCCATCATTGGCTTTTTTGCCGTTCCTGCCCATTACCTTGAAAAGTCCTGGCAGAAAAAGCCCCCAGAAGACAGCCGACCACCAATCAAAAACCACCGCAGGGACCGGCTTTAAAGAAAGGACCGGGGAAATTCGTTGCGAAGCAAAGCGCTTCCATGGTGTACGCCGAAGTGACACTGGCCCTCAGACGTACACCCGGATGAAATCCAAACCCACGATATCAATACGGGAACATAATTGTCTGAAAACGATTTTTCGAAAAATCACCCATGTCACTCTTAAAGAGCCGAATACGGCTGGTAATCCATACTCTATGCCAAATCCTTTACTCTGGACCACCAGCTCATCACCTTTGCAGTGGTCCACGAGTACTCGTGGTCGAACCTCCTTGCGCTTTTAGAGAGAGTGAATGAGGGGAGGCTACGCGAATCCAAAAGCCACCAAAAGGGCGGCTTAATGGACAGGAGGGTGCAAAAACCTTCGACATGGGACGGTTCTGCATCTTTCTGGAGAAAAACTGCATATTCCTGTTCATGAGTTCCACCCCCTGGAAGAACGGTTTTTCAAAGAAAAGCTGAAGCAGTCCGAGACCGAGCACATACGAATCATCGATTCAAATCTCCTGAGCGAGAGAAAGCCGAGTTTCTAAAAGCTTCTGAACGGGTTCGACCTTTTGCTCATCCATTACTCCTCGCCCTATTTTGACTGGCTCCTTTTGAATCGACTAGCGGTCTTCGTGCCGGTGGACAGGAAGGAGTACTTCGAGTAGCGAGGATGGATCCTTGAGCTGTACGACGTTTGGGACGTAGGACCGAAGTATATAGACCAGAAACGTCCTCAAAACGCACTGCTTACTCTGGACGTCAAGCATTGAACACTGACACGGTACGTAGTGCACCACCAGGATGCAAACGCCATCGAAAGGGTGATGCAATTGCTCGAAAAAGTCCTTACCTATGGCACATTCGATATTTTCGGCGTCGGGCATGTGCATTTTCTGAAGAGGGTTAAACAATTTAGAGGCTACCTGATCCTCGATGTGGTCAGTGACGAATCTATCCACCAAAAGGGTAAAATTACCTTCTTTCGTTACGAAGAGCGGGTAAGGGGAATCGAGAGCATCAGGTGGATGAAGTGTTCAAGGCGAATGGCTGGGAGGAAAAGTGCAAAGACATCGAGAAATATAGACCAGACGCGGTTGTGGCTGGTGAGGAATGGAAAACGCAGTATGAGCCGCTTCACCAGTACTGTCCAATTGAGTTTCTCTCAAGACGCGATGGGGTGAATAGCACGTGCATCCGAGATGCGCTCTGGGCAATCCATTGCCCTGGTGTACTCCCTCAAAAATGCACCTGCGCTAGAGGAGGGAGATTTGGTGGCCTGGATCGAAAAGCACCTCAAACCATAGTGCTACACACCATAAAGCAGGGTGCAAACACCTTTCCTCAACCATCCTGCTTTTTCCCTTCAGGTCGCTCCAGAAAGGTTTTCCCCCGGGGGAGTTTTTCTCTTTTAGCTTCCAAAAGCAGGAGAAACATCCCCCGAACGCAAGCCTCATTCATCGGAATTCCTGCCTTCTTGGCAGGGAATGCGTACAAAGTCAAAGGTGCACCGAACGCGTCCCTTCCCAAGCATATAGGGTTCAATCACCTTTTCACCAACGATGCGATCTGGATCTGCGGCCTTTTCCTGGAATTCCCCGGTGGAGAACGCAAAGTGTTCTCCACTGAACTCTGGGGAGGTCAAGGTGCTTTCCCTTATTTCACCGGTGCAGGCGTCGTAGAACCGTTCATGGAGTATGGAATTTCCCTTCCAGACAAGACCAGCAAAACCAAAAGAACAACGGTAGGTATCGGTGTGCCGGTCGAAGTCGAGACTGGCATGGATTCGAAAGTCCTCTTCCTCCAGCGAAGTGTGGATTGTGGTTTCAGACCGCGCCCAGTTTCCTGGTCGGACCGGAACCTCACCTTTTTCCCCTTTCTTCCGACAGTAGGTGGTCTCACTTTCGCTCAAGGTCAAGAGAAAAAACGGTTGACACCTGAAAAACTGTGGGAACGAATTTCTTCCAGGTTCCCCAGGTCGAAGTACCAGCTCCCCCTGAACCCTTGCCCGAAGAATCATTTGGTAAAGCGATTTCTCCTTCTTCCCATCGGTTTGACCTTGCGTTGACTCCTCGTCGTCAAATTCCACGGAAAAGGTCACCACACCCCGAAAACACTGGGGTTCTCCCATCACCGAAATCCCAGCTTCTCCCTGCACGACCTCTAAATATCCCTGGGGGTGGTAGCGGGCTAAAACACCGACACGGTCCTCTTTTCTCCCCGCTCGGTAGTACAGACAACCTGTCCTTGATCGTCGGTCCGCACCGATCCCTGTGGTTCCAGAGACCCATCAATGAGTCCCTTTGCCTCAATGGTGAAGGGCACATCCTTTATGGGAAACCGCTCCCCCAGGGGTGTTTCCCGAAAAAGCCGGATTAATACTTTGGTCACCTCCTGAGGGGACAGGTAGGACTTTTCGGGTTCAACCTCCATGAAGACACCGGCAATGGCTACCGGAGGTACTAAGTCCTTGACCAGGGTCGTATCGATTCCACAAGTTTCAACCGGGAAAGAGTCAAAGTCAGGTTCAAGCCCGCTTTTCAGGGTATAGGCGACCGAACCCCCAACTTCATGGGTGATTTTGAGCATCACCAGGTTCTCTGTCACCACGGCGTCTTGAGAGAACCCCGGTGTCGGTTTCAATTCTCCTCGTTCAGTTTCCCGGGGAAGAAAGACCACCTGACCATGATGGGGGTCAAAAACCGGTT